>JBIJDW010000033.1:0-14796 GCA_044343885.1 Kiritimatiellia bacterium | reverse complement strand
AGGGGAGACGCTATCGGTCGCTGGGCTGCTTCCCCTGCACCAGCCCCGTGGAGTCCACCGCCCGGAATGTGTCGGAGATCATCGGGGAATTGCGCAGCGGAAAGTTTGCCGACATCGCCGAGCGCTCCGGCCGCGAGCAGGACAAGGAAGATGGCGGTGGGCTGGAAACCCTGAGGAGGGGCGGGTACATGTAGGAGCGTCCGGAAATCGGGAATTGCAAAGCCGTTGGGAAATGGAGCATGACTATGAATGAACCGAATGAGCAGATCAGCATCGTGATGGCGGGCCATGTGGACCATGGCAAGAGTACAGTCATCGGCCGACTATTGGCGGACATCGGCGCGCTGCCGAAAGGCAAGCTGGAACAGGTGCAGGCCATGTGCCGTCGAAACGCCAGGCCGTTTGAATATGCCTTCCTACTGGACGCCCTCAAGGACGAGCAGGCGCAGGGCATTACCATTGACGCGGCGCGGTGTTTTTTTCGCACCGAGAAAAGGAATTACACCCTGATTGACGCGCCCGGCCATATCGAGTTTTTGAAAAACATGATCACCGGCGCGTCGCGCGCGGAAGCGGCGCTTCTGACCATCGACGCCAAGGAGGGCGTTCGCGAAAACAGCAAGCGGCATGGATACATGCTTTCCATGCTGGGACTGCGCCAGCTCGCCGTGCTCGTCAACAAGATGGATCTCGTGGATTACAGCCAGGAGGTGTTTGACCGCATTCGCGCGGAGTACACCGCGTTCCTGGGGCGCCTAGGGATCGTTTCGGTGAGCTTTATACCGGTGAGCGGTATGCAGGGCGTGAACATTGCCGCACGCTCATCGGCGACGCCGTGGTACACCGGGCCGACGCTGCTGGAGCAGATTGACGGCTTCCAGCGCAGAGAGTTCCCACACGCCCTGCCGTTCCGTCTGCCCGTGCAGGACATCTACAAGTTTACCGAACAGGGCGACGAACGCCGGATCGTAACCGGCACCATCGAGACGGGGACGATCGCGGTGGGCGACGCCGTGGTATTCCAACCCTCCGGCAAAACCTCGCGGGTCGCCTCCATCGAGTATTTTAACGGCCCCGTCAAGCAGACGGCCGCGGCTGGAGAAGCCCCGGGGTTCACGCTCGACACCCAGATCTACATTAAACCCGGCGAGTGGATGGTCAGGCAGGGGGAGCCACCGTTGCAGGTTGGCACACGGTTCCGCGTGAACTTGTTCTGGATGGGGCGCGCGCCCATGATCCGGGATCAGGTGTACAAACTGAAATTGGGCGCGCTGCGCTCCCCCGTGAAACTGGTCCAGGTGCTGGCCGTGCTCGACGCCACCGAGTTGGGTACGGTGGTCGACAAGCAACAGGTCGACCGGCACGACGTGGCGGAGGTCATTCTGGAGACGCCCAAGCCCGTGGCGTTCGATGAGGTCAGCGCTATCGAGCAGACCGGCCGCCTCGTGATCGTGGACAACAACGAGATCGCCGGGGCGGGGATCATCCTCGCAGGCGTGACCGCAGAGGAATCCACGCTGCAGGAACACATTCGCGCACGCGAGATCGCGTGGAAGAACAGCGCCATTTCTACAGGCGAGCGTTCGGCGGCCTATGGCCACGGCGCGAAGTTCGTGGTTTTCACGAGTGCCGATGCGTCCGTCGGCGAGGCCTTCGCACGCGCCTTGGAACGCACCCTCTTCGCGCTGAAATTCAAGGCGTATTACCTCGGCATGGAGAACGTCAACCGCGGGCTTGATGCGGACCTGCGGCCGGATGGCGACCTCCGCGACACGCCGATTCGCCGATTGGGTGAATTGGCCCGGATTCTCACCGATTCGGGGCAGATATTTATCACTTCGGTGTCGGATGTCGACGATTACGACCTGAAAACGCTTGAACTCCTCAACAGCCCCCACGAGATACTGACGATCAACATCGGCGAAAATCGGTTTTCCGAATTCAGTCCGAGTCTCTATCTCGATGCGGCGGCGGATGTTGCTCAGGGGGTCGGACGCGTCTGCGATCTGCTCCGGCAGAAGCACGTGATTCTGGAATATCAGATCTAAGGAACACCATGGAAACACATTTGAGAAGTTGGACCAAGTCCGTTACCTGGCGGCTGATTGGCATCGTCATGCTCGGCGGGCTTTCGTACGCAATGACGCATGACTGGAAACAAACCACGGTTATCACGACCGTGTTCCATACGTTGCGCTTTGTTCTGTACTACTTTCACGAGCGCATTTGGGAGCGCATCACGTGGGGCAAGAAGTTGCACCCGTTGTCGCACTTGCCGGTCCGGGAAGACCTGACGGCAGACGACCACCAGGCGATCCGGAAGTTGCTGGAAGAGCGGCAATGCCTGTCAGGCACGGAGTATGAAATCTAAAGCAGGGAAGAGCACGCTTTCGGGAGGCGCTGTCCGCTCTGCCGGGAATCACCGACGATTATCGAACGAAAGGAAACCATCTGATGAAGCCCAATTTTTATGAGCTGCCTGCCGATACGGCGGCGGATTGCGACGCCTACGAGCACGACGTGATGCAGTTTCTGGCCGGAGACCTTCCGGCGGATGTTCTCAAGTCCAAGCGGGTCGCTCGTGGCGTGTACGAGCAACGACAGGACGGCACATTCATGAGTCGCGTCCGGGTGGCTGGCGGCACATTGAATGCCATGCAGGCTCGGGAACTGGCGGCGCTGAGCCGCGAGTTCGGCAACGGACTCCTGCACGTCACGACCCGGCAGGATATACAGTTTCACGATGTCGCCATCGGCAACACGCCGGCGATCATGCGGCGATTGCTGTCCGTCGGATTGCCCGTCAAGGGCGGCGGAGGCAATACCGTTCGCAACGTGACGGCGTGCCCGTATGCGGGTGTCTGTCGCGCCGAAGCCTTGGATGTCACCCCGTGCGCCTATGCGGTGACCGAATACCTCATCACCGTCCCGGGCAGTTATAATCTGCCGCGCAAGTACAAGATCGCGTTCAGCGGTTGCGGCGCCGATTGCGCCCTGGCCCAGGTTTCGGATCTCGGCTTCATCGCACAGGTGCGCGACGGCACCCCGGGCTTCCGGGTGCTGGCTGGCGGCGGTATGGGCGCTCGATCCCGGGTTGCGGATGTGCTGTGCGACTGGGTTCCCGCCACCGACATCATCCGTGTGGCCGAGACGGTGCGCCGGCTGTTCGACCGTTTGGGCGATCGAACGAACCGGAATCGTGCCCGGTTGCGCTATGTCTTTGACCGCATCGGCGTCACGGCGTTCCGCCAGCAGTACGCCGAGGAAATGGCGGTTGTTATCCGCGATGGCGTGCCCGAATGGCGCGGGCGCCTCGTTCCGGCCGACGGCACGCAGCAGAACATCATCGGAGTTCCGCCAGCGGAGATCCGCCACGGCATCCGCGTCATTCCTCAACGCCAGGCGGGCGTGGTGACCATACCGTTGCACCTGCCCCTCGGTTTTCTGCCAGCAAACGATTTCGCGCGCGTCGGTGAGCTGGCGGCGCGATACAGCTCGGAATCGGGCTTTCGCACGACGCGCACGCAGCACCTGCTGCTGCGGAGCGTGAAAGACGCGGATGTTCCGCACGTGGCCGCCGCTTTGCGGACCTTGGAAACCGATGCCCTGACACCCGCGCCGCTGGACCGGTTCGTTGCCTGCGCCGGAGCCTCAACCTGCCGGCTGGGCTTGTGCCTGGCGCGAAATGCGGCGCGCGCCTGCGCCGCTGCGCTGGAGACGCGCGACGTGTCCCGCGACACGCTCGACGCGATGCAGTTTCATATCAACGGTTGTCCCAACGCCTGCGGCCAGCAACCGGTCGGCGCGATCGGATGCTACGGCGCCTCCCAGCGGGTGGCCGGCCGTCTCGTGCCGTCCTACGTGGTGACGATCGGCGGACGGTGCGGCGTCGATGGTGTGCAGTTCGGCACGGCTGTGGGCAAGGTGCCGGCGGCTGCATTGCCGGCGGCGATGGGGGATCTGGCCGTCGCGTTCGCATCCCAACGCGCGCCGGGCGAGTCGTTTCTGGCCTACGCGGACCGGATGGGTATTGAATTGTTCAAGACGGTTCTCTGTCGCCATGCAGTCATCCCTGACTTTTCCGAGCGACCCGATTTCTATCGCGATGTGGGGGCAACGGAGTGCTTTTCCCTCGACGGTTGTGGCTCCGGAGAATGCGGTGCAGGATCTCTGGAAAACATCAAGACCCCGTCTTGATGAATAGAACGTGCCCACCGTGGGGTTCATGATTTTGAGATGGACACAGCCGTCTATTTTTGACATGGTAACTCCGTGAACGTGTTGCTTTAGACCGATCTCAACGGGCACGTAGCCGCAGTGATCGAAATGCGCGTTCGAATCACGAGTCACAACAGGCCGGAAGGAGACGTATCCATGAACCGTCTAGTCTCGTTACATTCTCTGCGTGGCATGCAACGTCACCCGATTACGAATTGCGGGCTGTTGGCGACGGCGTGGCTTGCGTGCGGGACGGCTGCGGCGCAGGCCGCCGATTTTGTCGGTGCCACGCAGGTTGTTGCCAGCGTCAGGGCCGCTCTCGCCGCACCCGCTGCGGCGACCGCTCCGAAGGACGATGGCAAAACAACCGCATTGGCAAATGATCTCGCCTCCCTGCGCACGAGTTGGACCAACCTGGCGCCCGCCGCCGCCGCCACCCGCTGGCTCTCGCTGGCCGACCGGCTCCACGACCTTCAGACCGCCGCTCAGAGCGACCCCTCCCGTGCCGCGGTCATGCCTGACTGGGATGAGTACGGCATGGGCGGGGAGAGCGCCGGCGGTTCGACCGGCACGGTTTCGCTGGTGATGCTGTTGGACTCCCTGCCGGGCCCTCCCGCTTGGAATGCGCTGCGCGCACAAATCGAAAGCCGCGCTGCCGCCACGCCTGCCGAACAGAAACGTAAGCTGGCCCTGACGCTCCTCGCCAACCTGCTTCTCGATGACCGGGCCGGGTTCGACGCCGCGATCAAGGACGGCGATGCCCGGTTCCGGAAGATCGGCGATAGCAGCGTCCGTGATCTCAAAAACGTGCTCGACAACCTCCGGCGCGCCGCCGTCCAGCGCAACCTGCGCGCGCCGGCCGATGCGGTCAATGCGTTCCGGCAGGTGATCGATCGGCCGCTGGATCCCGAGGCAGGGTCTTATGATGTCCAGGTTCCGGACCTCGTCGGCATCGCCGGGGAGAAGGAGGCTCGCGCCCTGTTGCGCAAGGCGATACGCATTCCCTATCTCAAGCTGCAGGTTCCGGGTGGCGGCCCCACGTTGAGTCTGCTCAAGGATGTCGTGGCTGCGGATATCGACAAGCTGCAGCGCCCGCAATGGGCGCTCATCAACAGTCGCGCCGATGTGTCGCTGTTTGAAGCCATGGACCGCAAATTCCCGGTTCGCGCTGCGGATGATGATAGCGAGGACGTCACGTCGATGGTGACGGGCGGCAGGTCCGGGCGTGGCGGGCAGGACTATGAACGGCGCCAGGCGCTGGGGTACTACCTTCTGGGCTTGACCGAGTCCGGCCGCATCGGCGACGCCGTGACGGCCACGCTCAAGGCGGCTGAGGCGGAGGATTTCGAGCTTTATCTCAATCTCGATGTCAGATCCCTCACCGACAGCAACGCCGTCAGCCGGCTCGCGCAGTATTGCGAAGGCGTGCTGGGCAAACGATCGGTTCAGAGTCTTTGGTCGGTTTACACGGCCGTCGCCAACCGGGCTGGCCGCGGACAGGCCGCGCTGAAGCTGTTGCAGGAGCGCATGGCCGATCCGGCTACCGGTCCGGAATCACTGGCCCGCCTCCAGAACTACCACCTTGCCGCTCTGCTGGCGATGGACCGGGTGGACGAGGCCGCTGCGTTCTGCCGTGAAGCGATTAAGACCCGCAAGCCGGGCGGCCGGGAGCGCGCCTATGAGTCGGCGCAGATTTCCAGCCGCCTCGCCCAACTTGGCCGCCTCCTCGGACGAAAGGACTGGGTGGCAGAGGGGGTCGCGGCGATGCTGCAATCGGACCCGGCTGGCAGCAATCAGCGCCTGGAGAGCATGAATGACGGCGAGGCGCTGCTGGCCTTCAAGGAGGTGGGCCGGTTGGCCGACGTCGAGGCGCTGGCGGTCGATGCGCTCGCCAAGCGAATCCGCGAGAACCAGCAAAATTGGGATGCGATGGAAGCTGTGCAAGTTCTGGGAACGCTGGCCGCCGTCTACGATGCCGCAGGCCGCCCGGCCGATGTGATGGCCCTGCTAGAGCATGCCCCTTGGTGGGGGGTGGAGGATGTCGGCGATTTGGTCTCGACAGATCCCTCCTTGCAGGTGGCCGTGCTGCACGCGCTGGCCGCCACGGGGCGCACCCGTGAAGCGGCGCGTTTGGGTCGCCTGATCCTCGTTACGAAGCCCGATGATGACAACGTCTACTCGGTGTTGGTTGATGTGGAAGGAATTCGCTGCCTGTCTTTTCTTGAAGACCTAAGCCAGCGTGACCGGTTCGAGGAGCGTCCGCTGATCTGGAAAGCGGAGGTGTTGCGGCGCGCCGGACAGCTCGACGCGGCCGAGACGGCGGCGCGGGCGGCGCTCCAGATTGATCCGACGGACGGAGAACAGCACGCGGGCGATCGCGTGCGGGCCTACAGCGTGCTGGCTGCCATTCTGGAGGCCGGCGGTAAGAAGTCGGATGCCGCGTTCTTCAGCAACGTGGTTGCGTCGGTGCGCATGGCGGAGGAGGGGGACCGGTTCACTGAGATGGGACTTCTCGAGCGCAGCATTCCGCTTTACGAGAAGGCGGAGGTGCTGTTCGGCGCGGCCTACTGTGTGCAGTGGCGTCTGGCCGAGCGGCTGCAGGCCATGGGCCGCACGGCGGAGGCTGAGATGCACTACGCCATCGCGTTTGAGCGGATGCCCGAGCAGTTCGGACGCGTGGCGAGTTTCTGTTTTGGCTGCGAGGGCGCCTTTCGGAGCGGAGCCAGCCGTGGTGCCGCTGAGCGGGTGCTTGCCGGTCTGCTCGACAAGGAGCCGGTCCGTCCGCAGGTCTACTACCTGATGGGCCTGCTGCGGGAGGCTCAGGAGCGCAAGAGCGAAGCCGCCGACTACTTCAAGAAAGCGCTGGAGAAGGATCCGGAATATTTCGATGCGATGCGGGCGCTGCACGAGCTGGCAAGCGTTGTCTTCATGACGCAAGATGAGCGCAACGGACTCATGCTCAGGATGCTGGCGCTGGATCCGCTGCAGCGCCACGGCACGTATACGCAGGAGATTTCAGACTTCAAGGCTTTATGGGAGCGGGTCGGTCAAGCGCAACGGCTGAGCCTGAAGCCGGAGACCAGCATTTTTCCGCTCGCGGCGTCGAAGGCTCATCTCGCTGCCCAGGCTGACGCGATGCGGCAGCAGGCCCAGACGGGTGGCCTGCCTGCAGGCGTCAACATGCGCATGTCCCGCCGATCGATGGAACGATCCAGCGCGTTCACGATGCCGACATTCGGCGAAACACTCATGCGTCACGAACTGACGCGCGAGATCATGCAGTTGCTCCAACCGACCGGGAACTACGGAATCTTCTGATTATGTTCACGGTTAAAGCAGCCCTGATCTCGGCGTCCGCCTCGCGCTACTCGCGTGTAAACTCGTCTGTCTCTTCATGAGCGCCATGGAATCTCATGAGATGAGAGAAGTCTTATCGATCAACGTCTTGAGCGTTCTCTTGCCGACGGCGGCGCTCGCGCAACCAGACCAGCCAGAGGGCGGTCTCGTAAAACACAATCAACGGGGCGGCCATCAGCACCTGGGAAAACGGATCGGGTCCCGGCGTCATCAGCATCGCCACGACCAAGAGTCCCACAATCACATGTCGACGCTTGTCGCGAAGCTGCGTGGAACTCACGATCCCCACAGCGCCCAGAATGAACACGAGCATCGGAAATTGAAAGGCGACGCCAAACGCCAGCAGCAGCGTGAGCACAAACGAGACGTAGTTGCCCGTTTCCCAAAAAATCGCCGGGGTTCCCATCCAGACCTCGATCTGCCGCATGATCTGAAAGGCCACCGGCAAGGTCCAACGGTGCGCCATCCAAACCCCGATGATGAATAACCCGATGGAAGCGCCCCCGCCCAGACACACCAGCCGGCGCTCCCGCGCCGAGAGTCCCGGAAAAACGAAACGCCCGGCCACCACCAGTATGAACGGCAAGCTGAAAAGCAGGCCCGACCAGCAGACCACCCGCGTCATGATGTCAAAGCCGCCGCCAACCTGGGCGACGCGCAAGGCCACCACGTTCTCCAAACCTGCCCGAACATACGGATCACGCAGCCAGGCCAGAATCTGGGGCGCCAGCGGAATCGCCGCCACCAACCCGATCGAAAATAATGCCGCCGACTGGATCAACACCAGTCGCAGATCCTGCAGGTGCTCCAAAAACGGCTTAATCATGGGATTGAGAGGCCGCAGACCTTTCATCAGACGCTTTCTCCGGAATTTCGGATCGTCGGACTTCAGACTCTTTTGCATGGAGGGCTTCCTCCTCCAGCAATCTCACCTGCGACTTGAACGCATCCATCGCCCGCCGCAGCCTATTCATGGCACGCCCCAGCGTCCGGGCGGCCTCCGGTAGTTTATTGGGGCCGAATACCACCAGCGCCACAGTGAGAACCAGTAACAGTTCCAGAGGGCCCACCGAAGCGGGTAAGAACGACAACGGCAGCGTGTCAATCATGGCACTCAACCCGAATGCGTGCAGGCATAACAGCGAACGATCGCCTCGCCAACATCTTCAGCAGGGCGGGCCGGAGGTGTCGGTGGGCTTCTCTGCTTCTCCTGCCTTTTTGGCCTTCTTGAACTCGGCGATGCTGGTTCCCAGCGCCCGGGCCAACTCCGGCAATCGTCTGGCGCCGAACAAGACGACCACGGCAAGCAATATGATCACTACTTCCCATATTCCTGGTCTCATTGCTACTTTCTCCTTTTCGCCAGCGTATGCAGACGTGTGTTGAGCGCCGTTAACGGGAGAGGCGCTTGCAAAAACCTGGGTTTGTGCAAGCGCCCCGGCAGTTAGTACGCGGCATTCAATTCAAAGCGGAAGCAATAAGCGGTCTTATCGTTCATGGTGTACAGATCACCCGGAATGAGCGCCTCGCCCAGCACGGATCCCTTAAGATCGCCGCGCTTGCCAAACAGATTCTTGACCAGCGGGAAATCGTAGCGCAACGAAGTGAAAAACCCCTGCTCGCGAGACACCGCGCCCACGGGCTTCTCTGCGTAGTATAGGAGGCCAGAGAGCAGGCGCGCCTTGTGATCCTTGGACATCGCGATGCCTAACTCGACATGCGGAAATATCATGTTGGACCACTGCTCGGTGCGACTCTTGTAAATCAGCTCACTCATCTGCGTGTCGCCGCGAGCCAGCGCTGGCTTCCACGCCGAGTCGTCGCCCTTGCCATCATCGCCCGACAGCAGATAGACGGCGGCGCCCGCATAGGGTTTGCAGGGGTGCTCTGAAGCCAGATCACCCTTG
The DNA here is from genome assembly GCA_044343885.1 of Kiritimatiellia bacterium. GTDB lineage: Bacteria > Verrucomicrobiota > Kiritimatiellia > RFP12 > JAAYNR01 > VGWG01. Next base: position 5,314 of record JBIJDW010000033.1, on the reverse strand, counting down.
ATTCCGCCATAGGCCATGTAGGCCTCAACATCCCGTCCCGTTTGCCGCTTACCAAACTGATAGGCGGTTTCCAGTTCGCCTTTCACATGATCGGTGATGGGCGGTAACAAACGCACGCCAAAGGTGTTCAACGATTCCATCGTCGTCTCGCCAAACACGCCGACGTAATACGCCTCATACGGCAATTGCTTGTTTTCTCCGTTGATATAATAGGCGCCCACAGCCTGTTCAACGCCCCATTGCGTCAAGAGCTTGTCCTGATCGCCGAGGGTGAGCGCGTTTTCTTTGTTCAGGTAGGCATAGAACAGATCGAGCGTGGATTTCTCGGAGGTCTTGACCGTCGCACGGATGGCGTCCGCAAAAATCGAACGTGATCCGTCACCCGGTGTGGCATCCGCAAACACGCGTCCTGAACCGAATTTCAGATCCTGTCGTCCCAGGCGAAGCTGGGTATCATAGCCCATCAGATCCAGACCTTTCAGGTTCAGATACAGATTATCCACAAACACTTCATCGGCCCAGTGATAGGCGTTGGGATCCTTCGTGCTGTCGCTGACAAAATAATGACGCCACTCGTTTGCCGCGCGGAAGTAGATGGAGCAATCGCCGTAGGCCGCTTCCATCCATCCCCGTGTCCGTGTGCGCGTGTACGCCACGTCCTTGACCGGCACGGCATTCCACGTTCCGGGCACATGCACGAAATCGTCGAATCGGAACCGCACGTCAGCCCCGTAAGTAATCGCCCATGCCGGCTCTTTGATCTCAACAGCCTTCTCGGGAACGGACTGTGAGACGGCTGTGACCGCCACAAGCCCTGCAGCTAACGTCGATGCCATTAACCCTTTTCTCATGATGCATGCCTCCTGTTTGTTTCCGAAGGCAATCTACCTCCGGTTGGTCGTGATTAGAACATCCGCGTGTTAAGATCAAATGCGGTTTGCGTTAGAATTGTGTGAGTATGCTGAGGACGTGGATTCGAGTTGTGATAATCTGATTGGTGCGCGCAGATAATATCACCATTGATACGACATCATCAATCGAAATTGTCCGCCCGCAGACCTTCGGCGATTAGGCCAGGGCGAAGAGACGTCGCACAGCCTCCAGAATGGCCGCCACTCCGCCGACCATCAGCAGAGTGAAATAGAGGATGGTGAGCAGGTTGGCGCAATGGCCCAGCAGAATGCAAAGCCCGTCGTTTTGCATGAGACCGACGGCGAGGAACAGAATGGCCAGGGCCGGGAACGTGTTGCTGAAGGGGACCAGACCGAAGGGCGCCATGAGTAGTGCGGCAGCCAGAATCAGCGCGCAGTTGTTCAGATAACGTGCCGAGGGAGAAGCGACCAGTCCGTTGAGGCGATGCGGGCGGCTGATGCGTTCGAGACGACGAACCCATTGGCTGCCCTGGGTGAACGCCACGCGCAGTTTATCCGTGGGCAGAACGCGGTGTGCCAGACGGCGTGGAATCCATAAAGGACGGTTGAAGAGCCGACTCAAGCCGATCATCAGGATCGCAAACCCGAAAACCGTGCTGACGCCTGGGATGGAGATAGGAACCAGAAAGATCAGTGTCAGAAAAAGGGTCAGGAGGAGCAATCCCTCCTGTCCCACATGATCCAGAATCGTGGCGAGCGTCACACCGTCAGGCGGCAGCCCGCTGATCAAGGCTTCCAGTTTCTCGCCGAGCGGAGAGACGGGTACGGACGTGTGTGATGCGAGCTTCGGTGTGGCAGGAGGGTGTGCGTTCATCGTTGATTCCCTAAGATAGTTGAGTTAAGTCTCCAACAGGGATTGTACGTCATCCCACGAGAGGGTGCTGAGAAAGGCGTCGTCCGTTGTTCCGATCGTCGCGTCGATGACCGCCTGTTTCTTTTTCTGCATGGCGAGAACTTTTTCCTCGACGGTGTGTTCGGCGATGAGCTTGATGCTGTAAACCGTTTTTTTCTGTCCGATGCGGTGGGCGCGATCCGTGGCCTGATCCTCGACGGCGGGGTTCCACCAGGGATCAAAGTGAATGACCATGTCGGCGCCGGTCAGGTTCAGTCCCGTGCCGCCCGCCTTGAGGCTGATTAGAAAGAGCGGGATGTCCGGGGTCTGGTTGAAGCGGTGAACCTGTTCCATGCGGTCGTGCGTCTGACCGTCGAGATAGCAGTAGGCCAGCCCGCGTGTGTCGAGCGCTTCGCGGATGATCTTGAGCATGGAGACGAACTGGCTGAAGACGAGTATGCGGTGGCCGCCGTCGAGCGCCTCGTCCAGCAGTTCAAAAAACTGGTCAAGCTTGGCCGACGGCGCCACGGCTTTCTTGACCAACTCCTCGGACTTGAGCAGCCCCAGGTGGCAGCAGACCTGCCGAAGGCGCAGCAGCATCGCCAGAATTTCCATGCGGCAGCGACCGAATCCCTTCTCGCGCACCAGGTCGCCAATCTTTCGCCGTGATTCCTGCAGCAGCGTGTTGTAGACCTGCTGTTGGTCGGGGGTGAGGATGCAGTACGACACCTTCTCGATTTTAGCGGGGAGGTCCTTGGCGACGTCCTTCTTGAGGCGTCTGAGCAGGAAGGGGTGAAGCTTGCGGCGGAGCTTGAGCTGCGCCTGCGCGCCCGATTCCCCGCCCACGCCGATCGGCCCTTCGTAATGCGCGTGAAACGTGTCGTATTCGCCGAGATAGCCGGGCATCAAGAAGTCCATGATCGACCACAGGTCGGCGACCGAGTTTTCGACGGGCGTTCCGGTGAGCACCAGCCGGGACGCCGCGCGGATCTGCTTGGCGGCGACGGCGTTCTGGGTGGAGCGGTTCTTGATGTGCTGGGCCTCGTCGAGAATGGCGACCGAAAAGGTGTGGCTTGCGTAGCAGGCTTCGAGATCGCGGCGCAGCAGCGCGTAGGAGGTGATCACCACGTCGTGTTGGGGGATCTGTTCAAACAGCGTGTGGCGAGAGGACCCATTGAGCACGAGGCGCCGCAGCTTCGGGACGAAGCGCTCGGCTTCGCGGTTCCAGTTCTCAACCAGACTCGTCGGACAGACGATCAGGGCGGGCTTGCCTCGGACATCGGTCGAGACGCGTTCCAGACTGAGCCAGACCAGCGTCTGAAGGGTCTTGCCGAGGCCCATCTCATCAGCAAGCAGCCCACTGAACCCCGACGCTTCGAGGAAACGAAGCCAGTACACGCCCTGCTTCTGGTAATCGCGCAGGGTTTGTTCGAGCCTATCGTCGCCCAGCGGGACGGGCGTGAGCTTCAGGTCCCGGTTTTGCTGCCGCGCAGAGGCGCGCCAATCGGGCGGCTCCTCGACGTCAATTCCGTCGATAGCCGCCAGCGAGGACTGGACGAATGGCGCGTAGACCGTGGGGAGGCGGAAAGTTCCGGGACGCCCGCCGTCACGCGCCCGGCAGTCGCTGAAGACATCGCGCATCGACTCGACGGCCGAACGGTCGATGAGGATAGCCTGGCCATCGCGCTCGATGAACGATTCCCGGCGGTTCAGGGCGCGCTGGATGTCGGCGGGCGTCAGTGCCGGACCTCCGGCGCATTCGAAATCCAGACCCACCTCAAACCAGTTCGTTCCGGAAGACGTTCCGACCCGGACCACCGGCGTGACCACCGGCATCGCCTCATAAAAGTCCGCCACGCGGCCTTCGGTCGTGACCTTCCAACCCATGCGACGCAGTGCGGGGAGGTCGCTGCCGAGAAAGTTGAGCACGGCACGCGTGCCGATGATCGGCTCAAAGCCGTCGCCCTGCTCTCCAGAAAAACCCAGGGTGTTGAGGTGGTGAATCGCCCGCAGTTCCAATTCCGGGTTGCGTCCCCAATACTGGAGCAGGTCATCGGGATCGGGAATGGTGAAGGCCCCCGCCGTGTCGGGCCCGGCTGCGGCAAACGAGGTCTGGCCATAGGTGGCCCTCAGCTCAACCGCGATCGAGGCGGGGCTGCCCCTCACCACCAGGTGGAAGACCGGTTGGGCACAGGAGATGGAGAAGAGATCGGAGTCGATCTCGCAAACCACGGAGATGTCCTGCTGCAACCGGGGCAGCTCGTTCTGCATAAAACGCAGAACGTCGGCACGCGGAATGGCCACCGGATCCGCGCTCCAATAGAGCGCGTGGTAGGGGAGGGGAAGTGTTTTTTTCAGTGGCCAGAGGGCGTCGTTGACCAGCGCCCAGCTTTTTTTGTTGCAGGCCAGATAGGTCGGAAAGGTCGTCGGATTGGCGCCTGGGATGGCCGTTTCAGGAAAGATCAACAGCTCGCCGGTCTCGCGGTCGAGGTCGACGCGCAGGGAGAAGTCGAGCGGCGTGTCGCGGACGTTGACATCGGTGTTGTCGGTGACCGGCAGCGCGCGGCGGCGCGAGAGTTCGAGGATGTTGAAGAAATCAGACGTGTTGACCGTGACTCGGGCGGGCGGAGTTCCTTCGCAGATATCCTCCAGCACCGAAAGCAGGGTGTCATCGGCGTGTGAGAGGGCATAACCGGCGGGGTCGGTGAGCGCGGAGGAGGGGAGGAGTTGGGCGCCGATCTGAAAGACGCAGCCGAGCTCGACCGCATCGCGCGCTACGGCGTCGGTCCAGTCCTTGGGAAGAAACACCAACAGCGTCGCGGGGGTGCCGCGGGGGTTGCGGCGGATCGGCGTGGCGGCAGCGCGGGCGGCCGTGGCGCGGGCGTGTCGCTGTTCCTCCTGATATTTTTGTTCGCGAAGCGGGTCCGTACTCCGCTGCATCACTAGAATCGCCATGGCCACGACATGCGAGCAGATCAGATTCTGTTCCCGGTTGATGTAACAGGGGCAGTGGCTCTCGACCGTTCCGTTCTCATTGATTTTCAGCTTGGAGACGAGATTGGCGCCGCTGCTGCGGGCGACAACCCCCTCGAGCCACGGACCGTTCAAGTCCGCGCGCAGAACGCCGCCGCGTTTGACGAGCGCTTCCGCCTCGCGGTAAACGGCGGCGCCGCCCCAGTTGAGAATCTGATTTTGGCTCAGTTTGATCGGCATGGGTAAGCCGTTAGAGGTCGGTCAGTTTGTCAAACACGCCCGTGCACAGCATGCACCGGCCGGAATACGATGGATTCTCAGCGATCATGTCAATCCCTCCCGTTGAATTTCGCGTGATTTACACATTCATTAATAAACAAGGCAAGCAAACCGAGGAGGTACTTTATCACAATTCCTTCGGTTTTGAAAATCCCCATCGCCGGCGCTCAAAAACTCCCTGTAGACACGACCTTGCCGTTGCGATTATGATGTTATCTGCAACACGGCATTTTGATTCTGAACGGAGGGCGATGAAAATTCGGCATGAAGTGATTCCTTTTCTGGCCATTGCGGGGGT
>JBIJDW010000259.1:0-4971 GCA_044343885.1 Kiritimatiellia bacterium | reverse complement strand
CCGCGGGCCGCCCTGTTGGCCGACAAGATGGCCAGCATCGCCGAGTTCTTCAGCTTCGGAACCAACGATCTCACGCAGATGACCTTCGGGTTCAGCCGCGACGACACTGGCGGATTCATGAACGATTACCTGCAGAAACGGATTCTCGATTCTGACCCCTTCCAGACGATCGACCAGTCGGGCGTGGGCATGCTGATCGAGATCGCCGCCCAGAAGGGGCGTCAGGTCCGGCCGAACATCAAGATCGGCATCTGCGGCGAACAGGGCGGCGACCCCGCTTCGGTCGAATTCTGCTACCGCCAGGGCATGACCTACGTGAGCTGCTCCCCCTACCGCGTCCCCATCGCCCGCGTCGCCGCCGCCCAGGCCGCGATCCGGCATGGAAAGAAATGATCCCGGAGGCACCCGCAAAACCGCCACGGCGGTTTTGCGGGTGTAGGGTTCAGGGGTTCAGGAAAGCCGCCAGCCTGCAGCCGGATGGATACAGGATTGAGCCGGGTTTATCGGGAGCGATGGAATCGATGGAATCGACGGATTCGATTCCATCGATTTTCTCGACTCATTCGATTCCCCTCGAAAAACCAGAACTCGCTCTCATTTCTTCTCTCCTTCGAGTTCCCTCACGCCGGTGCACTCCGGGTATCCCGTGCAACCCCAAAATCCCTTCCCCGCGTTCTTGCCGCTCTTGGCCGTGCGGCGCGTCATCGCCTTGCCGCAGTCGGGGCAAACCGGTGCGGCCTCCTGCTTCGCCCGCGCCTCCACTCGCAGGCCGGTTAGCTTTTCGCGAAAGCCGCCCTCCTCTTTGAAAGTCTCGCCCTGCTTCTCCATTTGGTGGTTGAGCATGTTGATCACCCGCGCAATAAGAATAAGGAGTGTGTTCGCCGTCGTCTCGTCGCTTTCCGACTCCAGCCACACTGCAAACTTCCGCTTCTGCGTCAGAATGTGCGCGCAGGCATCATGCACCACATCCTCGTCGTACGCCGCCTTGTCCAAGCGCATGGCGTAAACCGCCCGCGCCTCGGGCGTCTCCTTACCCCACGGCGTCTTCTCCTGCTGCAGGAGCCAATTCAAATAGTCGCCCGCCAGCTCCGCCAGGCTTGCCCGCGCCACGTCCGTGAGGCGCATCTCGGTTTCTTTAGAGGTCGCCCGTCGCGCCGATCCCTCGGCGATGTTTGCGCACCCCGACCGTGCGGCCTGCGTCATCTGGTCGTACTGTCGCCCGCACGGGTCGTTCGTGCGGTTCAGGAAGCGCTTGCAGAAGCGTTGCGTCCCAAGCTGAACGATATTGGCCAGAATCCACGAATCCAGCCAGAAGTAGCCACCCGTCCCGCCGAATAGGCTCATGTCCCGCTCCTTTCTTTTCGATGGAACCGAAAGATTCGATTGATTCGACCGATTCGATTCCGTCGATTCTCCCGCCTCAAGAAACACCCCCATCCCTCACTCGCCTTCAATCTTACTCGTTCTTCCCGTTCCATCCATCTCCGCCCAGCCCTCTCCCGACTGGGAGATGGCCGGGGTGAGGGTAGCCGTACCCGGCTATGGCAGGGTCCTGGCGGCGCGGAAACCGATGCAGTAGTACCGGCCATCCGGCCAGTAGTAGTTGCGATCCGCCGAACGGCAGTCGTACGCGCCGATGCTCCAACTCCCGCCCCGCCCCACGCGGAACGACCACGACGCCGCACCTCCAGGATTTTCCACCGTCCCGGGATACGCCCCGTGCCAGTCCAGACACCACTCCCACATGTTGCCGTGCATGTCGTAGAGGCCCCATGCGTTCGGCAGATACGAGCCGACTTTCGCCGTCGCCACGCTCGTGTCAACGTTCCGCGTCTCCCCATACCCGCCGCCGTTGCCAATATACCGGCCGACCGCATCCATGCGTGGGTCGCTGTCCGTGCTCGTCAGACTATATCCCGAGTTCAACGCCGTCGTGGTCCCCGCGCGGCAGGCGTATTCCCACTGCGACTCCGTCGGCAAGTCGACGGTCGCCAATCCGGTCTTGGCCCTCAGCTTGCCCATGAAGGAGTCCGCATGCACCTGCGACGACTGTGGCCAGTTTGGAGTGATTGCACCGTTCGTCGGGTTCTCCCTGATATCGTAGTAACTGACCTGCTCCACCGGGCGGCTCGCATAGTAGGTGACGTTGTTGAAATAACTGGGCTTGTTGCCCATCACCAGCTCCCACTGCCGCTGCGTCACTTCGAAGACCCCGATGTAGAAGTCTTGGGTCAGCGTCACTTGATGCAATCCGTCATCGCCTGCGCCGGGATAATCCGTAGACATCCCGCCCATGGTGAACGTCCCCCTGGAAATCTTCCGCATCACCAGCTTGGTGGTCTTGTAGGTGTCGGTCCATCCGCCGGAAGGAACGGTGCCGAGATAGGAGACTGGGTAACTCCCCGCGCCCGGACCGCCTGAGAGGTCGATGATCATGTAATCGCCCGGGCTCACACAACCCGTCAGCAGACACACGAAGACCGCCGCCATCATCCTCATTAATCGTATGAGTAATTGCCTCATGCATCGCTCCATTTCGTATCGATTTCCAAATGCCCCGGCACCACATTCGTCCCGATGGCGCCCGTAAGGTCACACAGAGTTCAGGGGTTCAAGAAGAGCATTTCCATCCTCAACTGTGTCCGCATTATGCTCTTCCGCTCTTCCTTCGTCAACCCGCTTATGCGGGGAAGAGAAAGGGTTCAGGACTCAGGGAAATGATGAAACAGGGGACAGGCACATTGGATTGCCAGCCTGCAGCCGGATGGATACAGGATTGAGCCGGGTTTATCGGGAGCGATGGAATCGATGGAGTCGACCGATTCTACCGCTTCGATTCCGTCGATTATCTCGATTCATTCGATTCTATCGGCCGCCTCCCCAAACACCCCGGCGGCGGCGGCCCGCCACGCCGCTGATGATAGAGAGGCCCGCGGACCCTACAAATTCGCAAACGGGTTGGCGGCGAAGCCGGGGCGCGGCGGGGGCCGGCCGGATGCGGCGGGCCGGGGCGCGCCGGGGCGATTGGGACTGGCGGCTGTCGGCTTCGGACCGGGTGCCGTCTGAGCGCCGTGGGTGCGCGCGGTGAGCGAGATGCGCTTGCGCGCGAGATCAACGTCGAGCACCTTGACCTGGATCCGATCCCCCGCCTTGACCACTTCCGAGGGGTCGCGAATGAAGCGGTCGGAAAGCTGGGAAAGGTGGACGAGTCCGTCTTGATGGACGCCGATGTCCACGAACGCGCCAAAGGCGGTGACGTTGGTGACCACGCCTTCGAGCGCCATGCCCGGTTTGACATGCTCAATCTCCGTGACGGTGTCGAGGAAATGGGGCGGTTCAAACGTCGCGCGCGGGTCGCGTCCCGGTTTCTTCAACTCGGCGATGATGTCGCGCAGGGTTGGCTCGCCAACCGTGTCGGACAGGTATTTCTTGATCGGAATCGCGTCAATCGCCGCACTGTTGCCGACCAGATCCTGGATCGCAACGCCACTGTCGGCGGCCATCTGCGCGACCAGCGCGTAACGCTCGGGATGAACCGCCGAGGCGTCGAGCGGGTTGGCCGCACCGTGAATGCGGAGGAAGCCAGCGGCCTGTTCAAAGGTCTTGGGTCCGAAACCGGTCACTTTGGAGAGCGCCTTGCGGCTGACAAACGGACCGTGCGCGTCGCGATGCGCGACCAGCCGCTTGGCCAGCGTCGGGCCGATTCCCGAAACGCGGGCCAGCAGCGCCGCCGAGGCGGTGTTTGCCTCCACACCGACGTGGTTCACGCAGGAGACGACGATTTCGTCCAGCTTGTCCGCCAGCAGCGGCTGGTGGACGTCGTGCTGGTATTGGCCGACGCCGATCGACTTGGGATCGATCTTGACCAGCTCGGCGAGAGGGTCCTGCAAGCGGCGCCCAATGGAGATGGCGCCGCGGATGGTCAGATCGAGATCGGGAAATTCGTCACGCGCGATCTCCGATGCCGAGTAGACCGAGGCGCCGGATTCGTTGACCGAAACAACGACGACCTCCGGATGACCCGCCTTCTTCAGGGTCTGACGGACAAACGTCTCGGTCTCGCGGCCGGCGGTGCCGTTGCCGACGGCAAAGGCGGAGGGGTGATGCTTGGCCACCAGCTTGCACACCTCGACCTGCGCCTCAATCGCGGAACGGTCGCCTTGCGAGGGATAGAGCGTGACCGTCTCGATGAACTTGCCGGTGGCGTCAATGGCGGCGCACTTGCAGCCCGTGCGATAGCCGGGGTCGACGCCGATCACCTTCTTGTCACCGAGCGGCGGTTGGAGCAGCAGGTTGCGGAGATTCTCGCCGAAGATGGCGATGGCGTCGCGGTCGGCCTTCAGCTTGAGCTCGACGAGCACGTCGATCTCGACACTGGGGGCGATCAGCCGCTTGTAACTGTCTTCGATGGCGAGTTTCAGGTGGGGGGCAAATGGCGAGGCGGGATTGAGCGCGCAGATTTCCTCGATGCGGCGAACCAGCGGTTCGGCGTCGACGGCCAGCTTGACGCGCAAAACGTTCTCGGTCTGCCCCCGGCGGATGGCGAGGAAGCGGTGTGACGGAATCGCGGCGACCGATTCGCGGAAGTCGTAATATTGCTCGAACTTGGTGGGCTGCTCGGGCTTGGGATCGACCACCTCGGAGACGACCTCGCCCCGTTCGGCGAAGGCGCGGCGGACAAAACCGCGAACGTCGGCATTCTCGGCGACGGTTTCAGCGGCGATGTCGCGTGCGCCGGCACAGGCAGCGGCAACCGATTCAACGCCCTTCTCGGCGTTGATGAAGGCGGCGGCTTCCGTGTCGGGGTCGCCCGCGGCGGCCTGCGCCAGGATGCGGTCGGCGAGCGGGGCGAGACCGCGCTCGCGGGCGATCATGGCGCGGGTGCGGCGCTTCGGCTTGAAGGGCAGATACAGGTCTTCCAGAACGGTCTTCGAGACGCAGACGGTGATCTTCTCGCGCAGCTCGTCGGTG
>JBIJDW010000032.1:0-14931 GCA_044343885.1 Kiritimatiellia bacterium | reverse complement strand
GGTATCGATAAAACCAACGGAAATTCGACCCCGATTCCGATACCGACCCCGACCCCGATGACTCAATCGCCTCATAATTAGAATGGCTGGCAAGCCAAAGCTGTCAGTGAGCGACGGTTACGGCGGTCACGGCACGACCGGAAATCCGCAGTCGGCCGGAGGCGAGGAGCCGCAGGGCTTCGGGGTAGGCTTCGTGCTCGGCGGTCTGGATGCGGGCGTGCAGCGTCGCGGCGGTGTCGCCCGGCTGCACCGGGACGGCGCGCTGGACAATAATCGGGCCGGTATCGGTGCCTTCGTCCACAAAATGAACGGTGCATCCGGTGACGGTGACGCCATAGGTCAGCGCCTGCTCCCAGGCCTTGAGTCCGGGAAAAGAGGGGAGCAGTGCCGGATGGATGTTCAGCACGCGGCCGCCGAACGCCTGCAAGAGGCCGCGCTTGACAATCCGCATAAAGCCCGCCAGGACGACCGTGTCGACGCCCTGCTCGCGCAACACCGCGATGTAACGCGCCTCGGCGTCGCCATCGAGCTTGGTTTTGTAGGGCGCGGGGTCGACGTAAAAAGACGGAATACCGTGCCGCCGGCCCCGTTCCAGAATGCCCGCGTCCGGCACGTCGGCAATCACGCACACGACCCGCGCGTCAAGCGTCCCAGCCTTCACGGCGTCGAGGATCGCCTGCATGTTGCTTCCCGTGCCCGATCCCAGCACGCCGATTTTCATCAGCTTCGTTTCGCTATTCATGCACCCATCATAGCACCTCACCGCCACCCGCTTCCAACGCTTTTTTGCAACGGGCGGTATGGGGCAGAGTGTGTGGGTGTGGCAGATCATTGCTCAACGCAGAGGTAAAAGGTCACGACGAGGATGGCTCATCCTCGTCCTCGTACTCGATTTCCGAGGACGAGGACGAGGACGAAAGACAACCCGGATTTTCATTTCCAGTTACCCCCTCGTTTCTTCGCGGCGAAGCCGCGCGGCTGGCTTTCAGCTTTTCTTTTTGCCCTCTTCCGTGCGCCCACTGCGTGGGTGCACGAATGTCCTTGCACAGGCAGATGGAATCTGTTTCACTCTCACCGGACGCTGGCGCTGGATACAGATCCGGGAGTGGTGCCCAATCAGAAACAGGGTGCGAAGCGGGGTTTGGCGCATATCAATGAGGCATATCAAACCTCCTATACGTCAAAGTGACTACGCAAGCTGTTCGGCTAAGAGAACATGACACTCGGACACAGACTTACTGCGGCATATGCAATCGTTGTGACATGGCTGCTTGTTGGCTTCAATCGGAGCTTCAGCAGGCTGCTTGAGCTAGAGATTGAGTTTCCTGGTCGCACCATGAGCGAGACTGAGCGGATTCGGTATATCGTTCACGTCACCGTTCCTTTCCTGGCTCTCGGATGCTTCGCATCTCTTCTCTTCCTTGTGTTCACGAGACGCAGCAGGAGACGGGGCAAGATCGGAGGAGAAGCCGAACATCCGTCTGGACACGTACGCAAGTAAGCCGCGCCGGTCAGGCGGGGCGTTGGGACACCAAATGAAACGATTCTGCATGCTATTATGCGTACTTGCCTCCTGCGGATGTGCGACCCGTTCGCTCGAAACGGGCGACACCGCAGACGGCACCTGCCTGGGAGAACGACAGATTGAGTTGAAGATGCAACGGATCAACCAGTTGCGCGCAGATGTAGCAGTGTTCCGCGATGCGGTTCGCAAGCAGGAGGCTGGGGAATCGCAATTGGCCCAACTAGACCAGAGGTTAGGCATTCTCGAACGAGACAAGGAGTACGCAGCCCATCGGGATGCGGCGCAGGCCTACCTGCAGGAGTTTGAGGACCAACTTGAGCAGGAGATCCACGACCTTCTGCTAATCCTCAGGGGCGGCTCTTTTGACCCAACGATGCGAGAAAAAGGCCCCCACTCAGGCATTCAGCGTACGCGGTGATCCGCGCCCCAGATTTGCGCCGTTGGATCAAGGCCCGAAACCAGCCTGAAAACCACCCTGAGAAAGACAACGGAAATTCGACCCCGATTCCGATACCGCCCCCGACCCCGATGACCCAATGAAGGCCGCAAGGGTCTGAATGGCGCTCCGTTAAGCGATGCTTCCGATCATAATCCTAATCGTAATCGTAATCCATTCTCCACCAGGAGATTAAGATCAAGATTAGGATTAGGATTAAGAGGGCAATAGCCTCTTAACTTAGCGCTTTATGTTGCACGCAACATAAAGCGCCATTCGGGACGGGCCTTGCGTCCCTCACGGGCGGCGGACCAGGCGCTTCTGATCGGAGTGGTGCCGGATATCCAGCCCATCCACGACGAAGATCGTGACCTCGGCGATATTCGTGGCATGATCGCCGATGCGTTCGAGATAGCGCGAGATCAGCAACAGGTCCAGCGCCCGCGAAACGGAAGACGGGTCTTGCGTCATGTAGACGGTCATTACCTCGGCCATCTTTTCTTTGAGGCTGTCCAGTCGGTCATCCCGCAAAAGAACCTCGCGGGCCAGATCCACATTCCGGTTCACGAAGGCGCGCAGGCTGTCGCGCACCATGCCGCGGGCGATCGCCGCCATCTCGGGGATGATTTCGAACGGCTTGAGCTGCGGCGTCTTCAACAGGTGTTCGGCCTTCTGCGCGATGTTCACCGCCTCGTCCGCGAGGCGCTCCAGGTCCGAGTTCGTCTTGATCGCGCCCATGATGAAGCGCAGGTCGCCGGCCGCCGGCTGGTGCAAGGCGGTCAGGGTCATGCAGATCTCGTCGATCTCGATCTGCATGCGGTTCACGAGCTCTTCGCGCTCGTAGACCGGTGGAACAGCCTGCTCGTCACGCTCGACCACGGACTTGACCGCGTCGGCGATCATCACCTCGGCCAACGCGCTCATTTTCATGAGGTGGCTCTTCAATCCCTGCAACTGCTCGTCAAAATGCCTGATCATAGATGCACCCGCCTTATCCGTATCGTCCGCTGATGTAGTCCTGAGTCCGTTTGTCGTGCGGCGTGGTGAAAATCGCCGCCGTTTCGCCGAATTCGATCATCTCGCCTAGTAACATGTACCCCGAATAATCCGAGATGCGGGCTGCCTGTTGCATATTGTGGGTCACGATCACGATCGTGTACTTCATTTTGAGCGTGAGCATCAGTTCCTCGATGCGGGCGGTGGAGATGGGATCCAGCGCCGAGCAGGGCTCGTCCATCAGGATCACCTCCGGCTCCACCGCGATCAATCGCGCCACGCACAGACGCTGCTGCTGATCCAGCGGCAGCGACAACGCGGGGGTCTGCAGCTTGTCCTTGAGCGGCTCCCACAGCCAGGCCGCCGTGAGGCTGCGCTCGACGATCTCATCGACCTGGCGACGGTTGCTGACGCCCGCCACCCGAAGTCCGAAGGCGACGTTGTCGTAAATCGAGAGCGGAAAAGGGTTGGGCCGCTGGAAGACCATGCCGACGCGCTTGCGCAACGCGCAGACGTCGGTTCCCGCCGCATAAATATCCCGCCCGTCGAGCCGGATGGAGCCGGTGACCCGCACGCCGGGAATCAGGTCGTTCATGCGGTTCAGGGTGCGCAGCAAGGTGGACTTCCCGCAGCCTGATGGCCCGATCAGCGCCGTGATGTGCCGCGCCCGGACATCCATCGGCACCTGTTTCAGGGCGTGGAAGTCGCCGTAAAAAAGATCCAAGTTCCGCACGCTGATGACTGTGTCTGTAGGGTTCATCCGAACCTGCCCGTCACGTATTCGTTGGTCCGGCTGTCGTCCGGCACCGTAAAGATCTTCTCGGTCAATCCGTACTCGATCAGCTCGCCCATCAGAAAGAAGGCCGTGTCGTCTGCCACGCGCGCCGCCTGCTTGGTGTTGTTGGTCACGAGGATAATCGTGTATTTCTCTTTCAGGACCGTCAGTGCGTCCTCGATTTTGGCGGTCGAGATGGGGTCTAGCCCGGAACACGGCTCATCCAGCAGGATCACCTCCAGCGCCTCCATGGCCAGCACGCGCGCTAGGCAGAGCCGCTGCTGCTGACCTCCGGAAAGGCGCAGGCCGGACATCGGCAGGCGGTCTTTGACCTCGTCCCAGAGAAAAGCCGCCTTCAGACTGCGCTCGACGATCTCGTCCAGCCGCCCGCGCGTGCGGATTCCCGATAGCCGCGGTCCGTAGACCACATTCTCGTAAATGCTCATCGGCAGCGCCACCGGAAGCGCGAACAGCATGCCCACCCGCTTGCGGAGGGAGACCACGTTGAAAGAAGGGTGATAGATGTCCTCCCCATCCAGGAGCATCTGCCCCTCGACATGCATCTCCGGCACGAGGTCATTCAGCCGGTTCAACGCCCGCAGAAACGTGGTTTTTCCCGAACCGGCCGGGCCGATCACACCGAGGATCCGATGGCACGGTATGTCGATCGTGATTCCGCGCAGTGCGTTGTCCTTGCCGTGGAAGACCCTAAAACCCCGAGTGGAGATCTTGATGGCTGACGGCTCGCTCATTTGGACCTCCTGGCGATGAAGCGGTGCATCAGGGTGTAAGCCACTAGGTTCACCAGAAGCACGGTCATGATCAGCACGGCGGCGGTGGCATAGGCGTTCTCGTTCGAGATGCCCTCGCGCGCCAGGATGTAGAAATGCACCGACATCGTCCGCACCGAATCGAAGGCCGTCATCGGCATTCGCAGGGAGGATCCCGCCGTGAAGATGACTGCGGCTGTCTCACCGATCGAGCGCCCGATGCTCAGAATCACGCCGGTGACGATGCCGGGCAGGGCGTTCGGCAGCACGACCTTGAGCACCGTCGCCCAGCGCGTCGCCCCTAGGGAGAAGCTCACCTCGCGATAGGCGTTGGGTACCGAGCGGATCGCCTCCTCGGACGTGCGGAGGATCGTCGGCAACACCATAATCGCCAGCGTCAGCGCGCCCGAGAGCAGGCACCACCCCATCTTCAGCTTGATCACGAAAAAGATGAAGCCGAACAGGCCGAAGATGATGGAGGGGATGCCCGCCAGGCAGTCCGTGCCGAAGCGCAGCGTTCGCGTGAAACGGGTTTCCTGCGTGTATTCCGCCAGATACACCGCCGTGCCCAAGCCCAGCGGCAGCGCGATGGCGATCGCCAGCAGCGGCAACAGGAACGTCCCCACCAGCGTCGGAAAGATGCCGCCGGCCTTCCCCATGTCTTTGGGGGAGGAGAACAGGAATTCCCAACTGACGCCCGGCAGGCCTTTGCCGAGCACGAACACGATCACGAACACCAGGATCACCAACGTCAGCAGCGTGGCCGCACCCAGAACCGTAACCGCCAGGGCCTGCGTGATTTTTGGGGAGACTCTCATGTCTTCGCCCTCCGCCCCTTGAGGGTCGAGAGTGCGATGCTGTTGAGAATCATGATGACCACGAAAAGCACCACGCCCGTCGCGAACAGCGCCTCACGCGCCATCCCGGTGGCGTTTGCCATTTCCAGCGCGATGTTGGCGGTCAGCGTCCGCACCGGGTCGGTAACCGCATGCGGCACCTTCACCGTATTGCCTGCCACCATGATCACCGCCATGGTCTCGCCCAAAGCCCGGCCCATGGCCAGAATGATGCTGGCGATGATCCCTGATCGGGCCGCCTTGATCGTGACCATGTGTACGCTCTGCCAACGCGTCGCGCCCAGCGCCAAGGCCCCCTCGCGATACGAGTTCGGCACCGCGCCGAGGGCGTCTGAGGAGATGCTGATGATCGTCGGCAGCACCATGATCCCAAGGATCACTGCCGCAGCCAGAAGCGAGAGTCCCGGGCCGCCCAGGTGTTCTCGGATGAACGGCGCCAGCACCATCACGCCCAGAAACCCGAACACCACCGACGGGATGCCGGCCAGCAGTTCGATGGTCGGCTTGATGACCCGCATCACCGGACGAGGAACGAATTCGTTGAGAAATATCGCTCCCGCGACCCCCAGCGGCGCGCCAATCAACATCGCGCCCAGCGTTACGTACAAGGATGCCACGATCATCGGATAGATGCCGAACTGCCCCTCCTGCGGGTTCCAGGTCGAGGAAAAGAGAAAATCCCGGATTCCCACCTTCAACATGAAGGGAAAACCCTCCTTGAAGATGAAGACCGCGATCAGCAGCAGACTGGCCAGCGCCGAAAAAGCCACCGCCGTCAACACGCCCTTAACCGCTGTTTCGCTGTTAAATTTCATGAGCCTTCAGGGACGGAATCAACGGTTATTTCATTTCGCCGGGATCAGGCCGTTCTGGTGCAGCAGCTCCTGGGCTTCCGCCGTGAGCAGGTAGTCCAGAAACGCCTGACACGCCGGACTGACGTCGGCCTTATAGACCAGGAACACCGGGCGGACCAGCTTATAGTCGCCCGACGTGATGTCTTTCTCCGAGCAGGAGAAACCGTCCACCGTCACCGGCTTGATCTTCTCGTTGATCAGGCCGTGCGAAAGATAGCCGACGGCGTTGGCGTCATTGGCCACCGTCTCGCGGATGGTCCCGTTCGAATCCTGAATGAGCGCGTCGGCCGTCAGCGTCACGCCGCCGATGATCTGTTCAAAGGACGAGCGCGTGCCCGAGCCAGCCTCACGCGAGATCACGGCGATTGCATGGTCCGCCCCGCCGACCTCTTTCCAATTCTTGATCGTCCCGCCGAAAATGCCACGCACCTGTTCCAGAGTCAGCCCGGTCAGGGCGTTCGCCGGGTTGACCACCGCGGCGATCCCGTCGCGAGCCACCACCAGGTTTTTAAGTGCGTCGGCCTCCTTGGGAAGTTTGACGAGGTCGGCCATGCCGACCTGCGCCGCGCCCGAGAGGGCCGACTGGATGCCCAGCGCCGAGCCGCCGCCCTGGATCGTGATCGCCACCTCGGGGTGAGCGGTCATATAGTGATCGGCCAGTTTCTCCGCAAACGGCTGGAACGCGGTCGACCCCGCCAGCGTGATTCCTTCGCGCGGCTTGCCGCACCCCGCCAGCATCACGATTCCAGCCAGCAGTCCGATCGAAAACAGGTGTAACCGCATCGCCCTCATAGTGTGGCTCCTTTGGCATTCCAACTTCACAAATATTCCATGACCTGCGCAGGCGTGAACGGCACGCCATCTGGGCGCGCGCTTTCTTCATGTGCAAGGAAGAGACAGTTTGACACAGCCCAGGCGTTTTCGCAAGGCAAAAGGGGGCAGAACTGCTGATCCTCGTTGACGTCTCGCACGGGTCATGCTACCGTTTGCCTGCGTCTGGAGTGTGGGCTGTTCCCGCACTCGTTGTTTGGGAGCGCTTGGCGCACGTGATCACAAAAAAGAGTGTGATGGTTGTCGGCCTTTTGGTTTGTCTGCTGATCCCCGCGTTAGCGGTGTTGATCGGTCAGAACGGGTTTGCTTGGCCCGCAACGGCGACGGAGTTGGACCGGGTTTTGCTGCAGCTCCGCATCAGCCGGATTGCCGCGGGCTTTGTCGTGGGAGCGGCGCTTTCGTGCGCCGGCGCGGTGCTGCAGGCGGTGTTGCGCAACCCCCTGGCCGATCCCTACGTTCTGGGCGTGAGCAGCGGCGGCGCGGTGGGGGCGACGCTGGCGATCACGCTGGGGCTGGCAGGCTACACGGTTCTGGCGCTTCCGCTCGCGGCCTTTGCGGCGGCGATCATCACCCTGACCGTCGTCTTCCGGCTGGCCTCGCGCCACGGCGATACCTCCGTACACGGATTGATCCTCAGCGGTGTGGTCGTGAGTTCCATGTTGTCGAGCGTCCTGATGGTGATGCTTTCCTTTTCCCGCAATGAGCGGTTGCACGGCATCCTCTGGTGGATGCTGGGAAACCTGCAGATCAACGACATGCGCGTGCTGACGGGTTGCGCCGTTTGTTGCGCGGTGGCGTGTGTCTCGGCGCTGGCGCTGGCGCGGGACCTGAACGCGTTGACGCTGGGCACGGAAATGGCCCATAACGTCGGCGTGCGCACCCGTTTCGTCGTGTGTTGCGCGCTCGGAACCGCCACCCTAGCTGCCGCCGCCGCCGTGGCGCTGGCGGGGCTGATCGGATTTGTTGGTCTGATCGTCCCGCACGCCGTGCGCCACGTGACCGGCTCGGACCACCGTCGCCTGCTCCCGGCCGCGGCTCTGGCCGGCGGCGCGTTTCTGGTCGTGTGCGACACGGTTGCACGCTCGCTGGTGTCTGGTCAGGAGATTCCGGTCGGGGTGATCACGGCCCTGACTGGCGGACCGTTCTTCCTGATCCTCCTCCGCCGTCGGCGGGAGGGGTGGATCGCCTGAAACGAGGATTCAGGATCGGCACGACATCGGGCGTCAGCGGGCCAGCGCCGCCTCGAGGATATCCACTGGAACCTCCACGCCAACCTGGACGGCGCCGATGCGGATGGGAAGGGCGAAGCGAACCGTGCCGGCGACCCGCTTCTTGTCGAGCCGGATCGCCCGGAGACAGGCGGCGCGGTCGAGGCCGGGCGGCAGGTCGACCGGGAGGCCGAGTCCGCCGAGCACGGCCGCGAGGCGTCCGGCCAAGCCCGTCTCGGCCAGCCCCAGAGTTTCGGCGATGCGCGCCTCGGCGATCAGTCCGATCGCCACGGCCTCGCCGTGGCTGATCGCAAAGTGCAGGGCCTGCTCTACGCCATGACCGATCGTGTGGCCGAGGTTGAGCGCGGCGCGAATCCCCTTTTCGTAGGGATCCTGGCAGATCGTGCGAACCTTGACGGCCAGGGCGCGTGCGACAAAGGCGTCGTCTCCGAGGATCGCCTCGGGCCGCCCCGACAGGGCGGCACAGGCGTCGAACAGCTCGGGATCATCAATCACACCGTGCTTGACCACCTCGGCAAGCCCTGCGCGGATTTCGGCGATAGGGAGGGTGGCAAGCGTGGCGGGATCGGTCAGCACCAGCACGGGCGGATGGAAGGCCCCCACGAGATTCTTTCCTTCCGGGAGGTCGGCGCCGGTCTTGCCGCCGAGGGAGGAGTCGGCCATGGCGAGGAGGGTCGTCGGCAGGACGGCCCAGCGAACGCCGCGAAGCCAGGAGGCGGCGGCAAAACCGGTCAGATCGCCGACCACGCCGCCGCCGAGGGCGATGAAGAGTCCGCCGCGGTCGATTCCCGCATGCTGCGCCGCCCCCCAGATCGTCTGCACCGTGGCCAGGGTCTTGTGCGTCTCCCCGGCCGGTAGGGTGTGCAGGGTGGGGGAGAATCCCGCGGCACGCAACGACGCCATGACGGTTTCGCCATAAAGCGGCGCGGTCGCGGTGTCGGCGACGACCAGCGCGGGGCAGGGGACATGCACAGCCGCCAGCAGATGTCCGGCGCGGGAGAGGCTGCCCGTCGCCACGCGAACGTCATAGGGGTTGCCCATGCCGCTGACGTGGTACCGGCCCAGCAGCGCCTGCAGATTGCACAGATGAATCCGGGGCAGGGCGTTGGTCACGGCAAGCTGCAACACGAACGAATCATAATGCGACTTGCGAGTCTCCAGCAAGGTGGCGAGGTTTGCCCCGGCCGACGCGCCAGCGGCGGTGAGGAGCGGCCGGGAGCCGGGCTGGGCCGCCGTGCGGACGGCAAGTATCTCGGCCGACGCGCGCAGGCAGACGATCCGACCGGCGGCCTCGGCGCAGACGCGGTTGGAATCGGCCAGCAGCGCGCCGCCGCCGAGGGCGACAACGGCCGGCGGCTCGGCGCACACCGCCTGAAGCGCTGCGGCCTCCCGGACGCGGAACCCCGGCTCGCCTACGGAGGCGAAGATCTCGGGTATGGTCTGGCGGGCATCCTTGACGATTCGGGCGTCGAGATCGACAAAGGGGAGGCCCAGGGCCTCGGCCAGTCCACGCCCCAGCGTGGATTTACCGGAGCCCGGGGCGCCGTAGAGGAAGATGCGGGTGAATGTGTCGGGTCGGGTCATGGAACATCACGGCCAAAAAATTTTGGATTCAGAAGAGAGTCGAAGGGTGTCCACCGCGAGGGCGCGGAGCGTCACAAAACGGGGGCGGATCTCGTCGATGGAATCGCCGCCGAGCTTTTCCAGCAGCGCCCGCGCGATGACGAAGCACGTGACGGCTTCGATGACGACGACGGCGCGCGGGACCGGACAGGTGTCGGAACGCTCGTAACCGGTCTGGGCGGCCACCCCGTTGGCGGCGAGGTTGACCGACTCCTGATGGGCGATTGTCGTGGGAATCGGCTTCATGGCGGCGCGGATGAGGATCGGCTGGCCATTTGAAATGCCGCCCTCGATGCCGCCGCAGCGGTTGGATCCCCGGATAATGCGGCCATCCTCGCAGTGGACCGCATCCTGCGCGGTCGTTCCGGTGCGGGCGGTGTTGGCAAAGGCGTCGCCAATCTCAAACCCCTTCATGGCCGGGACGCCCAGGACAGCGGCGCCGAGACGGCTGTCGAGCCGCTCTTCCCAGGTGGCGTACGAACCGAGGCCGGCGGGCGGGTTGAGCACCGCCACTTCAATGACGCCGCCCAGAGTGTCGCCATCCTGTCGCGCCCGGTTGATCGCCGCTTCGATCGCCTCTGCCGCAACGGGGTCGGGGCAGGACGACGCGGAGACGCGGCTGCGGACGATCCGCTGTTCGATCGAAACGTCGTCGAGGCGGGCGGTGATGCCGCCGATAGACGACACATAGCCGCCGACCTGGATGCCGAACGTGTCGAGCAGCGCGCGGCACACGGCGCCCGCAGCGACGCGGGCGGCGGTTTCACGGGCCGAGGCGCGCTCCAGCGCGTAACGAAAATCGTCGTAGCCATATTTGATCGCGGCGGAGAGATCGGCGTGTCCGGGACGCGGGATAGTAAAGGCCGGAATGGCGCGCCCCTTCCAATGGGCGTGGTCGCGATTGACGATTTGCAGGGCGATCGGCGCGCCGGTGGTGCGGCCGTTCATGACGCCTGCGAGAATGCGGGGGATGTCATTCTCCATCCCTTGCGCCAGCCGCGGGCCCGTGCCGCTGCCGGTCTGGCGGCGGCTCAGGTCACGCGAGAGGGATTCCTCGGTGATTGCGAGGCCGGCCGGTACGCCCTCCAGTATGACGGTGAGACACGGGCCGTGCGATTCGCCGGCGGTGATAAAACGAAGCGGCATGGTGATCCTCCCACGTGCGTGGCTGGTGGTGCGTACACGAACCGCAAGGCCACGACCGGTCAAAGTTTAGGGCAAGCCAGCCCCGGGGTCAATCGCGGAAATTTTCGATCTAAACCAGAGGCCACGTTCGTATGGATAGACAAACGCCTCGGAATGTGCGACCATTTTCCTGCTCGTTTTCGGCGCGGTATGCTGCTTCGCATGCACTGCGTCGGCTACCAGATTGACAAGGACGGCGGTGCTTTTCTGAAGCGCCTGACCGAGCCGTATAAAGGGCAGTTCCGGCTGGTGCGCAAACGGCGGTAGGAATACATGGCGACTCACGCATTGCGGCCACGGAAAAAACAAACGCCCCGTGAATCGGGTGGCGGGCTTTCGTTCCGGATGCTGGCGCTGGTCTTACTGACAACTGCGGTTGCGTGCGTCTCCGTTCTGGCCCTCCGGCTCCGACACGCGCCGGCCCTGCCGTGGGTACAGCTCATTCCGTTCGGCCTGTACGCCGCATCGCTGCCGCTGGTGTGGGTGTGGCTGCGGGTTTCAGGGTATCGCGGCGATGGCGTGATCCCGGCAGCGGCGCTGCTGCTGGCCGGTCTCGGCATCGTCATGCAATTCCGGATGGGGGCAGACGTCGGGCCCCGTCCCTGGTCCACGGTCTGGCTCGCCTATCCGCTAGGGGTGTCTGGATTTCTCGCGGTGATCGGGTTTTTGGGAAAGCAACGGGTTGCCGTTTTGAGCCGTGTCGGATGGCTCTGCTATCTGCTGGCCGTCGGTGTGCTGGTGGCGATGATGGTCTGGGGTCGGCGGTATCGCGGCGGCGTCTACATGCCCGGCAACCTGAATCCGTCGGAAGCGGTCAAGCCGTTGTTGACGATCTTCCTCGCCGGTTTCTTTGCCCCGCGAACACAGGCTTTTTCCGAGACTCAGGCGGGAATGCCCGTTCCGCCCGTGCGGGACCTGCTCGTGCTGGGCGCGCTGTGGATCGTGCCCATGGCGCTGATTCTCCGGCTGAACGATTTAGGACTGCTGGCCCTGTTGAACGGAGTCTTGATCGTGATGCTCTTTGCCTGCACCCGCCGCCTGGGCTATCTGGCGTGGGGCGCGATCGGCGTGGCGGTGGTCGGATTTGCCGCGGCGACGGTTTCGCATCATGCGCGGCTCCGATTTGATGTCTGGCGGAACCCGTTTGCCGATCCAACGGGCCACGGCTGGCAGATTCTCCAGTCGCTGTCAGCGATGTATTCGGGCGGTTTGTGGGGTTCAGGAATCGGCGCGGGCGCGCCGCACACCGTGCCGATCGCCACCTCGGACTTTATTTACGCGGCCTGGGCCGAGGAGCTTGGGCTGGTTGGCTGCGCGCTGTTGCTTGCCGTGTACGCCATTCTGTTCGCACGGGGCTGGCGGGCCGCCGCCGCGGCGTCCACGCCATTCCTGACGGGTCTCGGCGCCGGCCTCACGGCGGCGCTCGCCTTCCAAACGCTCATCAACGTCGCGGGCGTCACCAAGGCGCTGCCGCTCACCGGAATCACCCTGCCGTTCATCAGCCATGGCGGCAGCAGCCTCGTCATCTGCCTGATCATGGCCGGGCTGCTCGCGGCTGTTTCGGACAGGCGGTGAATCTCGATCTGGCAGTTGAATTCACCACGAAGTGCACGAAGAGACAAAAAGAAAGAGGAAGGACCCGGGCCCGGGCTGAAAAAACGCGCCCTCACAGTTCGCAGATGGCGCCGTCGTCCGAGAGCGTCTTGCACGGATAGCGCCAGGCCCGTCCGTCGCGTGCGATGAGCGCCTCGGCTTCCGCCGGGCCCCACGTTCCGGACGGGTATTCAAACAGGTGGCCGGATTGCGCGTGGTGGCTCAGAATCGGGTCGATGAACGCCCAGCAGGCCTCCACGGCATCGCCCGACGCATAGAGCGTGGCATCGCCGTTCATGCAGTCCAGCAGCAGCCGCTCGTAGGCATCCGGAATGGCCGTCGCGGCGAGATCCTTGTAGTGGAAGGTCATGTTCACGTTCTTCACCTGAAAACCGGCGCCCGGCTCCTTCATGCCGAAGGTCATGAGCACACCCTCGTCGGGCTGAATCCGTATCACGAGCTTGTTCGGCAGGGCGCCGGGAACCGCCCCGAAGACGGAATGCGGGCTTCGCTTGAAATGGAGCACGACTTCGGTGACGCGGGTGGGAAGCCGCTTCCCCGCGCGCACATAGAACGGCACGTTGTGCCAGCGGGAATGGTTGATAAAGAGTTTTATGGCAGCATAGGTTTCGGTGCGGCTGCCGGGCGCAACGCCCGGCTCGTCACGGTAAGCGGCGACGGCCTCCCCGCCGATGCGGCTGGCCGTGTATTGGCCGAACACGACATCCCGGGCCATTTCGTCGCGTGTGAGTGGCCGCAGGCCCCGCAGCACCTTGAGCGTCTCGGCATGCACGCAGGCCGCGTCAAACTGCTGCGGCGGATCCATGGCGGTCATGGCCAGCACATGAAGCAAATGGTTCTGAATCATGTCGCGCACAATGCCGATGCCGTCAAAATAGCCAGCCCGGTTCTCCACACCGAGGCTTTCCGAAGCGGTGATTTCGACCGCATCAACGTAGCGGTAGTCCCAGACGGCATCGAACAGCACGTTGGCGAAGCGAAGCACGACGAGGTTCTGTACGGTCTCTTTGCCGAGGTAGTGGTCGATGCGAAAGATCTGATGATCGGAAAACCGGCGGCGGAGCGTGTCGTGCAGTTCCCGTGCCGAGGCGCCGTCGTGGCCGAACGGCTTCTCGATGATCAGCCGCTTGAAGCCATCGGCTTCGTCATGCAGGCCGTTCTCCGCCAAAAAACCGGGGATGCGACGGGAGAGGTCCGGCGGCGTGCTCAGGTAGAAAACGACATTGGCCGGCAGGTTCCGGAGGGTTTGGATATCGCGCAACCGCTCCGCGAGGCGGCCGTAATCCGCTCCGTTTCCGGTGCTCAACGTCAGATAGGAAAAGCATTGGACAAAGCACAGACGCTCCTGCGGATGCTCATCGGCGCGGACCGGGACAAAACGATCCAGACACGCGCGCATCTCGTCACGGAATTGCTCGTCGGTAAAGGGCGTGCGCCCCACGCCCAGCATCACAAACGGCAATGGCAATAGATGCTGCCGATGGAGGGAGAAGAGGGCCGGAAAGAGTTTGCGGCGCGCCAAATCGCCCGAAGCGCCAAAAATGACGAGCACG
Organism: Kiritimatiellia bacterium; assembly: GCA_044343885.1. Taxonomy (GTDB): domain Bacteria; phylum Verrucomicrobiota; class Kiritimatiellia; order RFP12; family JAAYNR01; genus VGWG01. The sequence goes on along the minus strand of JBIJDW010000032.1, from coordinate 683 downwards.
TGGGGGACAGGGATGGTCGCCGACATACTAAATTCCCCAAGCTCGCTGTAATGGCACCCCCTAGGGGAGTCGAACCCCTCTTACTAGGATGAGAACCTAGCGTCCTAACCGATAGACGAAGGGGGCGCTTTGAACAACGAACGGGGCGAACTATACGCATTTTTCCCCGCGCTGTCAAGACGGCTACAGGCAAAACGAATCTTATTTTTTCGAAAAGTGTTCTTTTTTGTAGCAGGGGTAGAAATTTAGATGCGTTCGCCCTGAGACGGCGGAGGCATCTTTGTTTTCCGGCGGCGGAATTCTGCACGGAATTCCACATCGACGCACGGCGTCTCCTTTGCTACTATCCACGCTGGCGCTGGAGATGGATCGGCCAATGCGGAGGAGGCGGCGTATGTGGACGTTTATGGTGGACGATTTGCGGGCGGAGACCCTCGTGCGCATCGGTCTGGCCTTGCTCGTGGGACTGATTCTGGGTCTCGAACGTGAACGTCATGGCCGGGCTGCCGGGCTGCGGACGATCCTGCTGGTCAGTTTATCCGCCTGCATCGCGATGATCATTTCTGAAAGGTTTTACACGGCCAGCCTCGCTGCAGTCGGTTCGACCCCCTCTTGGCATCCGGATCCGGCCCGTCTCGCCGCAGGTGCGCTCTCGGGCATGGGGTTCCTGGGGGCGGGCGTGA
>JBIJDW010000258.1:0-5006 GCA_044343885.1 Kiritimatiellia bacterium | reverse complement strand
GGACACGATACAATCAAGGCTTAACCTTTTAACAGACAAGGGGAACCGTCTCGTATGAAAGACATTGCCGTCGCAAACATCCGGAACTTTGCAATCCTGGGCCACTCGGGCAGTGGCAAAACCACGCTCACTGACGCGATCGCCTTTAAATTGGGTCTTAATGACCGCTTCGGCTCCGTCCCCAACGGAACCAGCGTGTCGGACTTTACCGATGAAGAAAAGACGCGGAAGATTTCGCTTTTTGCGGCGAACTTTGAAGGTGCCTACACCAACCCAACCGGCACGTTCTGCCTCGTGTTCACCGACTGCCCGGGATTTGCCGATTTTCACGGCCAGGTCGTCGGCGCCGTGCGCGCCGTCGGCAACGTGCTCATCGCCGTCGATGCGACGGCGGGCGTTCAAGTCGGCACCCGCCGCGCATGGGAGGCCTGCGAAGCGGTCGGCCTCATGGCCCGCAGCTTTGTGATCACGGGGATCGACAAGGAAAACGCCAACTTTGACAAGACGGTTGCCTCGATCCAAGATGCGTTCGGGACCCACTGCATCCCCGTGGTCGTGCCAGCAGGCAAGACGCGCGTGACCGATATTCTCGCCACCCAGGAACTTCCAGACGCGCTTAAAACCATCAAGACCGCGCTGATTGAAGAGGCGGCAGAGACCGACGAGACGCTCCTCGAAAAATATCTCGAAGGCCAGGATCTCTGCCCCGAAGAGGTCGCCAATGGTCTGGATCATGCCATTATCTCGGGCGGATTTCATCCGATCTTCGCCCTCTCCGCGCTGACCGACGTCGGCGTGAAGGAACTGCTGGATGGCATCTGCCGCCTCCTCCCCTCTCCTGTCGCCCGCAGTTTCTCAGACAGCGATGGCCGAACCATTGATCCCGATCCCAACGGGCCTTTCACCGGCCTCGTCTGGCGCACCGTGATCGATCCTTTCCTGGGTCATCTCAGTTATGTGCGCATCGTCTCGGGAACGCTGACCCCGCGCATGGAGCTGCTCAACGCCTCCACCGGAGCCAAGGAGTCGGTCGGTGCGCTCATCACCATTGTCGGCAAGAAGCAGATCCCGCTCGAAAAAGCCGGGCCCGGTGAGATCGTCGCTCTGACCAAGCTCAAGGCGACCAAGACCGGTCATACGCTGTGCGCGCCGACCATCAAATGCGTCTTTCCTCCGATCCTGTTCCCCTCGCCCGTCTACCACATGGCGATTCATGCCAAAACTCAAGCCGATGAGGACAAGCTGGGCACCGCGGTCCATCGGTTGTGCGAGCAGGATCCGACGCTATTCGTCGAGAAGAACGCCGAGACCAAGCAAATGCTGGTCAAGGGGCTTGGCGACGTTCATATCGATGTGGCCGTGAGCCTGATGAAATCGCAATCCAACGTCACGGTCGAGCTGTCCATGCCCAAAGTCCCCTATCGCGAGACGGTCACCGGCACTGGCGAGGGGCACTACAAGCACAAAAAACAGAGCGGCGGTCGCGGCCAATATGGCGAGGTTTACCTGCGGGTCAGCCCGAAGCGGCCCGACGAGGAGGAGTGGTTCATCGACGATATTGTCGGCGGCACCATTCCCGGAAACTTCCTCCCGGCCATCCAGAAGGGTCTGGTCGATGCGATGCTGTCGGGCGTTCTGGCGCATTGCACCGTGGTGAATGTCAAGGTCAGCGTCTATGACGGCTCCTACCATGACGTGGATTCCTCCGAAGTGGCGTTCAAGATTGCCGGCTCGCGAGCCTTTCGCGATGCCATGAGCAAGGCGCGTCCCGTCCTGCTCGAACCGATCATGACCCTCACCATCACCATCCCAGAGATTTTCCTCGGCACGATCAATGGCGACCTCACCCACAAGCGCGGCCGCGTCCTCGGCATCGACTCGATCAAGGGAATGCACGTGATCACCGCCGAGGCGCCACTCGCCGAAATCTTCAAGTATGCCGCAGAGCTCCGCTCGATCACCGGCGGTCAGGGATCGTTTGAGATGGCCTTCGCCCGTTACGACGTCGTCCCGTCGAACATCACCCAGAAGGTCATCGCCGAGGCGGCCAAACACGCCACCGCAGAAACGGACGAATAGGCGGATACGCATGGCGCAAGAATGGAACATCAAATCACGCGGGCATGCCTGCCTGCTGTGCGGCACGGCATTCGCGGCCAAACAACCCTGCATCTCGGCACTGAAAGAGTCGGAACAGGGGTATGACCGTGTGGATGCGTGCGTCGGCTGCTGGCAGGCGAGCGGTCGCGATTGGAAGCCGTTTAGCGTGTGGGATGGCGTTTACGAGAAGCCCCCGGCGGTGCTGAAGGAGGAGCCGGTGACCAAAGAGTCGGCCGAGACGCTGTTGCGCCGTTTGGTAACGCTGGGCGATCCCGCCATGCAGAACGTGATCTACGTGCTGGCGGTAATGCTCGAACGCGGCAAGCAGCTCGTCGAGCGCGACGCGAAACTGCAGGCGGACAGCACCATCCTCCGCGTCTATGAACATCGCGCCTCGGGCGATTCGTTCGTGGTGATCGACCCCCGCCTGCGCCTCGACCAGATCGGCGATGTGCAACGACAGGTCGTCGAGCTGCTCGGCGGCACGGGGCACCTGTAGCGAATGATCAGAATGTCCGTCGGATCGGCACGCCGAAACCGGCCAGCGCGCGTTTGATCGCGGCGATGGTGGTGTCTCCGGTGTGAATCATTCCCGCGATGATCGCGGCGTCGGCCCGGGCGATGAGGAAGGCGTCGCGGATGTGCTCAGGCGTCCCGGCACCGCCGGAGGCGATGACCGGGATGCGCACGGCTTCGGCGATGCGCTGCGTGATCGCCAGTTCGAATCCCTGCCGGGTGCCGTCGGCATCAACCGAGTTGACCACGATCTCCCCCGCGCCCATCCCCTCGGCCCGCCGGGCCCATTCTACGGCGTCCAGGCCGGTCCGCTCGCGGAAACCCCGCACCGTCACCTCGTAGCCGCTGGGAAAGCGGGAGGCGTCGGGATTGGCCACGGGGTCCATGCCCAGCACCACGCACTGCGAGCCAAACGCACGGGCGCCCTCGGCGATCACCGCCGGATTGTGGACGGCGAGCGAGTTGACCGAAACCTTCTCCGCACCCGCCAGCAACACGCGCGACATGTCTCCCACGCTCGAAATGCCACCGCCCACGGCAAAGGGGATCCTCACGGCGCGGGCCACCTCGCGCACCATGTCAATGTCGATGGGCCGACGTTCCGCCGACGCGGTGATGTCGTAGACCACCAACTCGTCGCACCCCTCTTCATAATACCGGGCGGCGAGTTCGACCGGGTCGCCCAGGTCGACATTGTTCTGGAACTTCACGCCCTTGGTGACGCGGCGATGGATCACATCCAGACAGGGAATAATGCGGCGAGTGAGCATAGGTGGCCTCCATTACAGGTGAGCCGTGTTCATCGGTCGGTTCCGTCCCACATGGAAAAGTTTTTCAGCATGCGCAAGCCGGGACGGCCCGACTTTTCAACGTGGAACTGCGTCGCAACCAGATTGGCGCGACCGACCATGGCGGCAAAGGTCACGCCCGCATAGTCGGTGACCCCGATGGCCACGGCCGGGTCGGCCGGGTCGGGATAGTAGCTGTGCACAAAATAGAAGTCGGTGTTGTCGGCGACACCCGCGAGCAGCGGATGGGGGCGGACAATCCGCACCTGGTTCCAGCCCATGTGCGGAACTTTATCATGGCTGTCGGCGGGACTGAAAAGCCGCACGCGGCCGGGCAAGAGCCCCAGCGCGGCCGTGCCGCCGTCCTCCTCCGAGAAGTCAAACAGCACCTGCGTGCCAACGCAGATGCCCAAAAAGGGCGTCCCGGCGGCGATGACCTCGCGCAGGACGGTGATCAGGTTGAGATCGGCGAGGTTGCGCATCGCCGAACCCGCAGCGCCGACGCCGGGGAAAACCACCCGCGCGCACGAGCGGATGACTCCAGGATCGGAGGTCACGACCGTCTCGACGTTCAAGGCATCAAAGGCCAGCTTGACGCTGGTGAGGTTGCCGGCCCGGTAATCAATGATAGCTATCATGCAAAATCTCACTCGATGTTTTGGACCTGCTCGCGCACGGCTTCAAGGCTGGTTTTAAAGGCGATGACGCCACGGGTGATGGCGGCATCGTTGGCCTTGGATCCGACCGTGTTGATCTCGCGGAAAAACTCTTGGCACAGGAAGTCGAGCGTCCGGCCGCAGGGTTCGCTGCCGGCCAGGAAGCCGCCGGCCTGATTAAAATGACTTTCGAGGCGGGTCAGCTCCTCGCTGATGTCGCACCGATCAGCGAAGAGCGCAACCTCGCGAGCGAGGGCCTGTTCGTCGATCAACTGCCCCTGCGCCGCGAGCAGGTCGTTGATCCGTGTGCGCAGCGTGTCGCGATACTGCTTGGGAATCTCGGGCGCGCGCACGGAGATGGCGGCTGCGACTCCCTTGAGGTCGGCGAAGCGGGCGCACAGGTCGGCACGAATCGCGTCGCCCTCGCGCCGGCGCATCTCAACCAGTTGATCCAGCGCGCTGCGCAAGGCAGGCTCGATGACGCCCCACGCCGCATCGGCGCCGATCGCCCGCTCCGTCGCCGCACCGAAATCAGAGCCGTTCAGGAGGCTGGAGGCCGAGAGATCATCGGGGAGACCCAACTCCAGGGCGGCCGCGCGCACGGCGGCGACCCGTGCACGCCATTTGGAGATGTCTGCGGACGCGGCGTCTCCAGACGCCTCATCAACCGCCAGCGTGATCACCGTCTTGACATGACCGCGGCAGACCGCCATTTTGACGGCGGTCTGCACACGCGCATCGAGCCCGGCCAGCGAGCGCGGCAACGTGGTCTGACAATCGAACTGCTTGCGATTGACCGAACTGATCTCGACAACCGCCCGAATCCCGCTGGCGGCGGCTTCTCCCCGGCCAAAGCCGGTCATGCTGACAACTCCCATACGCGACACGCTCCCCGGGTTTTATCCACCCGCATCGAATCCTGCTACTGTCTTGCCGGCACAGGCTG
>JBIJDW010000257.1:0-5020 GCA_044343885.1 Kiritimatiellia bacterium | reverse complement strand
CGACGGCGGCGACGGCGGTCGAGGTAGACCCACATCACCTCATTGGTATCAAACTGGATCTCGATCCACGACCCGCGATCGGGAATCAGCCGCACAGAATAGAGGGTCTGGCCGTTCGGATGAGCCGATTTCTCGGAGCAAATGCCGGGGGAGCGGTGGAGCTGGCTCACGATCACGCGCTCGGCGCCATTGACGATGAACGCACCATCCGGTGTCATGAGCGGAATCTCGCCCATGTAGACATCTTCCTCCCGGATCTCATCGCCATCCTTGAGGCGAAAGGTCGCATGCAGGGGCGCCGCGTAAGTCACGCCGCGGTTCAAAGCCTCCAGAGCGGACACCTTGGGCTCGGAAAACTCGTATTTCACGAAATCGAGCGTGTACCGGCCGTCATAGCTGTCAATCGGAAATACTTCCTTGAAAATGCCATGCAGTCCCTTGTTCTCCCGCTTGCCGGCAGGAACGTCGGCCTGCAGGAAATTCTTGTAGGACTGGGTCTGGATGTCAATCAGGTCCGGCGGTAGCACAACCGCCTTCAGCTTGCCGAATTCCTTGCGTTCAACCATGGTAAATGCCTCTTTGTTTTCGTCAAGGTGAGACGACGCCTGCGGCCGGTTCGCGAAAAAATGAAATGCCTGAAACCGCCCGGTCGTCACACAGGCGGTCTCAGGTTTCGTCAAGCCAATCGATTACTTCACTTCAACCTTGGCTCCGGCCTTCTCAAGCTGATCCTTCAGCTTGGCGGCTTCTTCCTTGGTCACCCCGGTCTTCACGGTCTTCGGGGCGCCTTCGACGAGATCCTTGGCGTCCTTCAGGCCCAAACCGGTGATCGTGCGCACTTCCTTGATGGCGCCGATCTTGTTGGCGCCGGCCTCTACGAGGATGACGTCAAACTCGGTCTGCTCTTCCACCACGGCGGCGGCAGCGGCGGGGGCGGCGGCGGCGGCGGCAGGAGCGGCGGCGCTCACGCCCAGACGCTCTTCAAGGGTCTTCACCAGCTTGGACAACTCCAGGACCGTCAGGCCCTCGATCCAGGTGACAAATTCATCAAACTTCGGATTGGTATCGCTCATGGTATCCTTTTCTTTCTGCAACCTCACGCGCAGAGCGCGTGCGGTGTACTGTATGCCAGGCCCGCCGGACACCCGTCCGGCCGGCCTGAGCGGAGTTTTACGCCGCGTTGTTCTTCTTGTCTTCGATCGCCTTCAAGACGTACAGCAAGCTGCACACCTTCTGGTTGAACACGCCAACCAATTGCGACATCGGCGCAGCCAGCGTTCCCGCCACCATGGCGTACAACACGCGCCGGGGCGGAATCGTGGTCAATGCGTCAACATCGCCAGCCGTGAGCCGCTTGCCGTCGAGGCAGGCGCCCTTGACTGAGGCCTTGTCGTGCGTCTTGATGAACGCGACCAACAGCTTGGCGACCTCGGCGACATCGCCGGTTCCGGTCACCATCGCCGTCGGACCCGTCAGATAAGGCGTCACGTCTTCCCAGCCCAGCGACTGGGTCGCCTTGCCGAGATAGGTGTTTTTGACGACCATGACGCGGGATTTCAACGGCGCAAGCGTCTTGCGCAACGTCGTCATCTCCGCGACCTGCAGGCCGCCGTAATTCATCACGAACGCGAAATTCGCTTCCCGCAGACGCGTGGTGACTTCCTCAAGAATGGATTCTTTTTCAGCTCTCATTATGGCGTTACTCCTTGATGTCGACGCGGACGCCGACGCCCATCGTCGAACACAGCGTGCAGGAACGGAAGTAGGTGCCCTTGGCGCCGGCCGGCCGCTCCGCCCGCAGGGCATCCAGCACTGCATGCACGTTGCCGACGATCTTGTCGGCGTCAAAACTCCGCTTGCCGCACAGCACGCACACGTTGCCGTTGCGATCCATGCGGAATTCGACCTTGCCGCCCTTGGCCGCCACCACCGCCGGGCCGACCTCGTCGGTGACCGTGCCGGTCTTGGGGTTGGGCATCAGGCCGCGAGGACCGAGGACGCGCCCGAGCTTACGGACCTCCTTCATCGCGTCGGTCGTCGAAATCGCCACGTCAAAATCGGTCCAGCCGCTCTTGACTTTCTCAATCAGATCATCGAAACCCGCCTCGTCCGCGCCCGCGGCCCGCGCGGCGTCGGCCTGCGCACCAGCCGCAAAGACGATCACGCGAAGCTTCTTGCCCGTGCCGTTCGGCAGACTCACCGTGCCGCGCACGGTCTGGTCGGATTTCGCCGTGTCCACGCCCAGCCGCAACGCCAGCTCGACCGTTTCGTCGAACTTCGCCGCCGGGTTGGCCTTGATGAACGCCACCGCCTGCTCCAGGGTCACCGGAGCCGTGGGGGCCTTCTCCTTGATGCTACGATACTGTTTTCCATGCTTTGCCATAGCGCGTCACCCCTTAGTCTACGATCTCCACGCCCATGCTGCGCGCGGTGCCTTCGACCATCCGCATCGCCGCCGCTTCGTTCGACGCGTTCAAGTCCTGCATCTTCAGCTTCACGATCTCACGGACCTGTTCGCGGGTGACTGTACCGACCTTGTCGCGGTTCGGAACGCCCGATCCCTTGGCGAGGTTGCCGAATTTCTTCAGCAGCGCCGACGCCGGCGGGCTCTTCATAATGAAGGTAAAACTGCGGTCCTGATAGACCGTGATCACCACGGGGATGATCATGCCGCCCTTGTCCTGGGTCTTGGCGTTGAAATCCTTGCAAAACGCCATGATATTGACGCCCTGCGCGCCCAGTGCGGGGCCGATGGGCGGCGCGGGGTTCGCAGCACCCGCAGGTATCTGCAGACGAACGATGCCCGTAACTTTCTTTGCCATAATAAACACCCTTTGTCAGTTGAGGCCCTCCCGGTTCCCACCCGGTCCAAACGAGCCTGCGTTTGACGTCCGTTTCCCGGCCTTTAGGAGACAACCCGCTCCACCTGCCAGTACTCCAGATCGACCGGAGCGGTGCGTCCGAATATCGCTACCGATACCTTCAGCTTGCCCCGGTCAGGATCGACTTCTTCAACCGTTGCGGAGAAGTTCATGAACGGTCCGTCCGTGATCTTCACCGTTTCGCCCGGCTCGAAGACGACCTTCGGCCTAGGCTTCTCCTGCTTCGCTTCCACGTGGTTCACGATCGCGTCCACCTCCGTCGCCGACAGCGGTGTGGGGCGGGCGCCACCAATGAAACCAATCACTCCGGACACTTCACGGATGAAGCGCCACGTCGGCTCCAGCAACTCCTTCGCCTCATCGTAAAGCGCCAAGTTGATGAAGACGTAACCCGGGAAGAATTTGCGCGTCACGGTCGTCTTGACGCCGTTCTTCGTCTCGGTCACCTTTTCGGTCGGCAGGATCACCTCGCCGATGAGCTCCTGCATCTCTTTCTCTCGGATCTGCGCCTCGATGGTGCGCTTCACCTTCTGTTCCTGACCGGTCAACGCTTGCAGCACAAACCATTGTTTTGTCATCTCGGGGCCCCGCTCAGGTGTGGATGAACTGAAGTACCGTCTGAATCACTTTGTCGTAAACCAGTACAACAATCGCCAGCATGAAGATGAAGACGATCACCACGACCGTCGACTCGATCAATTCCTGGCGCTCCGGCCAAGTCACCCGCCTGAATTCGGCGCCAACCTCTGCAAAGAAGGCGTGAATGCGCTGACCCAACGTTTTCTCTTTGACCATCGGAGCCCCCGACTGCGTTGCTAATAAAACCCATCCGCCCAACCGGCCTACCCGACCAGCGGCAGGCGGCGGTTTCACAAAACTGGCAGGCCAGGAGGGAATCGAACCCCCAACAACCGGTTTTGGAGACCGGTGCTCTGCCAATTGAGCTACTGGCCTGCGGAAATACCTGCTTGCGTCACTTGGTTTCCCGATGCAGCGTGCGCTTGCGGTCGGATGAACAGAACTTCTTGATCTCCAAGCGGTTCGTCATCGTGCGCTTGTTACGCGTCGTCGTGTAATTGCGCCGCTTGCATTCCGTGCAAGCTAAAATTGCGAGTTCTCTGGCCATGATGCCTGCTCCGTTCTAGTTCGCGGTGCGGCCGGGCCCGAAGCCCGACCGCACACGCGCCCATGAACCATTACTTCGTGATTTTTGAAACCGTCCCGGCACCGACCGTGCGGCCACCCTCGCGCATGGCGAAGCGCATCTTCTCCTCAAGCGCCACCGGCGAGATCAGCTTGACCGCGATCGAGATGCTGTCGCCCGGCATCACCATCTCCACGCCCTCAGGCAGGGTGATGTCGCCGGTGACGTCGGTCGTGCGGATGTAGAACTGAGGACGGTAACCCTTGAAGAACGGCGTGTGACGGCCGCCTTCGTCCTTGCTCAACACATACACCTCGCCGTTGAATTCGGTGTGCGGGGTGATCGAACCCGGCTTCGCCAACACCTGGCCGCGCTCCACATCCTCTTTCTTGATGCTGCGCAGCAGACAGCCGACGTTGTCACCCGCCTGCCCCTGATCCAGCAGCTTGCGGAACATCTCGACGCCCGTCACAACGGTCTTCACCGTCGGACGCAGACCGACGATCTCGACATCCTCGTTGACCTTGATGACGCCGCGCTCGATGCGGCCGGTCACCACGGTGCCACGGCCTTCAATCGAGAACACGTCCTCAACCGGCATCAGGAACGCCTTGTCCAACACACGCACCGGCGCGGGAATGTAGGTGTCCAGCGCCTCCATGAGCTTGGTGATGCAGTCGCACGCCGGATCATCCTTGGACGACGCCTGCGAGGCGGGCAGCGCGCTGCCGCGAACCACGGGAATGTCGTCACCCGGATATTCGTACTTCGACAGCAGCTCGCGGATCTCCATGTCAACCAGATCGAGCAGCTCGGTGTCGTCCACCAGATCGATCTTGTTGAGGAAGACCACGATCGCCGGCACGCCCACCTGGCGAGCCAAGAGAATGTGCTCGCGGGTCTGCGGCATCGGACCGTCGGCGGCCGAAACCACCACGATCGCGCCGTCCATCTGCGCCGCGCCCGTGATCATGTTCTTCACGTAGTCGGCGTG
>JBIJDW010000256.1:0-5033 GCA_044343885.1 Kiritimatiellia bacterium | reverse complement strand
GTCACTCGCGGGAAATAATTCGACACACGACATTTCGAAAATCCACTTCAAACGCAAATCCGGCCCCTCTATTGCAAGGGGTTACGACGCGCCATGCCCGTGAAAATGAGCCTGTGGGATGCTAGTGTTTTCATTATTCGATTCTCATCGAACGAATAGCGTTTTATCCCTCGTGCTGCAAAGTGTATGACGGTTGCTGTTTGCAAACAAGCGTAATCTTGCCGCATGAGGGATAAAATGTTGAACGGAGCCGCGGGGTCCGATAGATGACTATGGGGTTTGAATACCCCGTTTGGGTTTGGAGATAGAAGGAATGTCCGATCCTTGTCGGACAACAACTTTCAATGGAGGCCCGCAAGACACCGGTCCACGTAAATCTTGAGGTTCGGGGACGTCGTGCCCGCGAGCGTGCGAACCTGCGTCGCGATCTCGTCGTGAAGCACGCGGTCCTGCTTGAGTACGTCGCGGCATTCGGACCGCTCCAGAAGGAACGACAGCCGCCGGAGAATCTCTCGGCGGATTTCGTCGTCTGATTCGGCCGCGAGAAGGGCTGGAATCTCCCGCAGACGATCCACTTTCGCGCCCCCCACGGTCATGCTGGTGACCACGAGGTTAGCCCAGCCGCGTTCATTGGCGTTTTTCGACGCCAGAAGGGGCAGAATTCTCGGCAGCAGCCCCGGCCCGGTATCGGGACGGCGGCCCAGGTAGCTCAGAAGCTGAGCCGCCGCGTTGGCAGGGCACTCGCACTGGCACGGATAGGCGCCCTCTCCCATGGCCACCAGCAACAGCGGCAGAGCCCGTTCGATATGGGCGGCGATCTCATCGAGCTGACGCTGCTGGCATCCGTACCGACGATAGGCGTCGAGCAGATACGACAGTCGGTCCGTATGCTGCGGCCGGATCTCCCATGTGGCCAACTCGCGGAGCTTGTACTCGGTACGCTCGGGAACCGGCCCGTCAAGATCTGAGCCTTTCCAGGTCAGAACAGCCTTGTCCAGGCGATCCGCCTCGATGCCGTCGAGATCCGCCACGCAAGCCGAAGCGAAACAGAGATACATCGCGGTCTCCTTCAGAGTGGCCAGGTCGGGCGTGATGACCGCCTCCTTGCGTCCGGCGAGAAAGACGGTAACGCGTTCCTTGTCGTGGTCTTCGAGGAGCCGATGGACCGTGTCTCGGTCCTGCGCAGGCAGCGCGCGGAGGTGCTCCGCACACCGGCCGTCAGAGCGCACACCCAGAACGCCCATGAGCCACGCGATGGCGGGGCCGAAACTGGCGTTTGGCCCCTCGTCCTTAGAGCGCAGGGTCCAGAGCTGCCGGCGGACGTCGACAATGCCCGCGCGGTCGAAGTTGAGCAGGCGGCGGCGTATGTCAAGCGTCCGGTCGTCGAATGAAGGGAAATTGGCCAGGACATAGAGGTATTGCTCGACGGCACGCGGCATGTCGAAGTCGGTCTCGGCGGCGCGCGCCTGAGCGACCACGGCGGGCGCGATCCGGCCGCGAAGGCAATAGTCAAGGCCCTGGCCGCCCTGCATCCGCCAGATCAGCGATGCCATCGGCATCCATCCGTCGCGCGGCGGAGGGGCCTGCCAGACACGGAGCGACGCCCCCGTCCACCAAGCGACGACGAGATCATGCCCGCGAACAGCCAGAGAGGGGGCGACCGTGGCGCCCGTCCAATTTCGCGCGCGGACCAGCAGGCATGCCTCGGCCGCCCGGTCGGCGCCGAAACGGACGAGGATGAGTGAATCATAGACGATCACGGGGGCATAGGCCCACCCGTCGGGCGCGAGTGCCGCGGTCTCGGGGTTGAGCGAGATAGCCGGGCCGAGACCCGTGCCAACTGCGTCGAAGCCGCGTTCCCTGGGTGCGATCGCCTCACGGAAGGTCGTGCATTCGACCAGCGGAACCGGAACCGACCATGATCCGTCGCCCTCCTGCCGGAGGCAAAACGTATCGCTTCGTCCACCGGCAGGGCGCATCACCTGTGCGGTGCAGTGGACGTGAATCCGCCCGGCGATCAGGCTCAGGCGGGGATACAGCAGGTTACGGTCAGGCAGCGTCGGCAGCACGTCCTCACGCCATATTCCGCCGTCGAGCACACGGTGGCGAATGGCTTCCGACTCATCGTTCGAGATCCAGTGGGCCCACACCAGATGGAGCCGTCCTTGGCCGTCGAAACAAGCGTCGACACCGTGCATGATTTCGGGTCCGTTGACCATGCAATCCTCCGGTTTGGACCACGCGCCGCCGCGGGGCAAGCGGTGGATGCGGATGCGGTTGCCGGCGCGACTGACCACCAACAAAGTCCCGTCTGGATTGAACAGAACGCATTCCGGTTTGACATAGAGATCGTCGTTGGGCAGAACCTCGGGCTCGCTCCAGTGGTTCTCATGGCGTCGCATATGGTAGAGTCGGACGGACCATCGATTGGCATTCCCCTGCCTGTCGGGTTCGGGCACGATAACGCCCTCCGCGAAGACCACGTGGAGGTCGCCCTCTGAATCAAAGACCATGGAAGGGAATGCCAAGATTCGTGCCGAACGTTCCACCACCGTACGAAACGCCTCGGGATCGATGGAGATCACGTCAGTGAGCGGTGGAACCTCAGCATTGATGCGGTCGGAGATCTGGTTCACGCTCATGGTACGGGTCATCTGCAGGATCGAGGTCAGCACATCGGACGGCGGCCGGGACAGGTCAGCGCCTGTCACAACGCCGCCGGATGCCGGGGCGGTCGAGACATCTAGGTGTCCGCAAGAGACGGCGGTGAGGACTAGCGAGGCCGCGAACAGGATACGAACGGGGCCGACAAGAAGCCGGCAGAACTTGGGACTGACATGAAACCGCCTTTCACGCGGGCCAAACGCATATCCGTTGGGACTGGCCTTACGGTGCGCTTTCATGGAACTGACTGAAGTACACCGCATTCTCACTCCTTAATCACCGCTTGCACCTCGGCCGGCGACAACGCCGTGCGGTAAATGCGAAAGTTCCGCGACAGGGAGAAAACAGGGACAGGGGGAAAACAGGGACAGCGAAACAGTATCACACGTTGGTGACGAACAGGCAAGCGAATTCAAGAAGACTGTGTGCTTTCATCTGTTATTACGGTGCGCCTCTGATTAAGGATCAAAAATAATACGGATCATTGCTAGGGATCAACCCCAATTGTTTGTGACGGCTTCAAACGACCCCGATCCCGATTTGGATCCCGATAGAGACTGCCATAGTGAGAATGCCTGCTTATTTGGGCTTTACGGATGCGCGGTCATTCGGCATACTTCCGTCATCGCTGCGTCACCGCTGCGGAGTCTGTTGTGCCCCCGGGACACTCACGCCAAACACGCCACCATGAACTCAATCATCCGCTTCGTGATCGCTCTGTTGCTGCTGCCACTCTGTGCGGCGGTCACACAGGCCACGGTCGACATGGTGTTCGTCTCATCGGCGGCGGTCTCCCCGTTCGCGCCGTCCGCGCTGGCTCTGGCCGGCGGCGGAGTGCTGTGGGTGGTGTTCTATCTGTTCCTACCGCACCCGATGCGCGCCTACATCCTCGCCCACGAGCTGACGCACGCCGTCTGGGGGCTGAGCTTCGGCGCCCGCGTCAGCAATCTGGACATCCAGCCGACGGGCGGCAGCGTCCATCTGACCAAGACCAACACGCTCATCACGCTGGCACCCTACTTCTTCCCATTCTACACCATGATCCTCGTCGCCATCCGGCTGTTGCTCGGGCTGTTCATGGATCCCGCGCCGTATCACCTGCTCTGGCTTTTTCTAATTGGTCTGTCGTGGAGTTTTCACATCACCTTCACCCTCAACAGCCTGCTCATCCATCAGCCCGATATCGCGTCCTGCGGGCGGCTCTTCTCCTACGTGCTGATCTATCTGCTCAATCTCGCTGGCGTCGGACTCTGGATCGTCTGCACGACGCCAGCCACCCCCGCTGCGTACGCCGATGCCCTGACCGCCCGCGCGCGCGGCGCCTATGTGCTCACGTTCAGGCAGGTAACCCGTCTCCTGCCCGACCGCCCCGCGCGCACGGCCTTGCCGTAAACCTATCCCTCCAGAAACGCCTCCATGCCGGGCAATGGCGGCGTGCCGCGGCCGGGGTCGGGAGCCTCGGGCAAGGGCTCGCCTTCCATGATGTGCCGCCGCATCCAATCCAGTCGCCAAAAGCCTTTGGAATAGAAGTGTACGCACAGAAAAACGTCGACCCCGGCGGTGGGCCGACTCGTCCAAGTTCGCAAGGCCTGTTGGACCAGTTGGTTCAAACTTCCGAAAACGCGCGCACGTCCGTCAATCCGGCACGGGCACGGGGACGATGGCCAGATTCCAGGCCCCTTGGGTTTGCGGATGTAAAGCCCGTTCAACAAACGGATGGGAATATAGCTCCGGCCTTCCTCCGTGGGCACCCGCAAGCCGCGTTCGGAAAAATGCCGCGCGATGAGCGCATCACTCTCGCTCCGTTTACGGGTCACCCGCAGGGGCAGGTAGAGGAAGGTGTCCGGCTCGAATAACAGACGCCATCGGACCGCTTCATCGGGCAACTCCAGAGTCAGCGGATACTGGGGTTGCAAACGTTCCGTGGGGATCGAACACGCCACGGCCCACCGCCTGCCCGTCCACATGATGGTAAGCGTTGGCGCGGGCTTTGCGCTTTCTTTAACAGACACAGGCAGACTCCTTCCCTTTCATCCCCTCGCGCAGCGCCGTCAACTGAAGTTCGCCAGACGCAAGACACATAAGCATGCCAAATCTAGCCGCTTGGATTTCCGCTGCCGCCACCACCCCGACCACCTTCACGATGCCCTCGCCAAGGAAGGGTGGGCCTAGTCCCTTCGAAGAGAGAATATGGTTCACTGAACGTATCCCGTCACTCGCGCAACTACCAGTGCACCGCCAGCGATAATGGCGACAACCGTGTGCGTGACGATGGTGAATACATTCGCGGGGGTCAGCCGGGCGGGATCGTCGAAATGCTGGCGTGCACACAAGATGGCGGGGACTGCAAAGATGGCGGACCCTGTCGC
>JBIJDW010000255.1:0-5044 GCA_044343885.1 Kiritimatiellia bacterium | reverse complement strand
CCACGTTTTCCTATAATTTGATTCGCTCGCGACCCCTGTAATTGCGCAAAAACGTTCCAATCCCCAAGATGGTTTGTCATTATGAAGGGATGGAAAAAATATGTCAAGCAGCTCGACGCGTGCCTCACGGCGAACGCATCACACCGCGACGTCAAATATTCCCACACACTCGCCATCGGCGCTCACCGTTCGGGCTGCAGAAACAGGTCGGGCCGATAGGCGGTCGGGAAGTTCGGATTGTACTTGTAGGCCGCGTAGCAGGGTTGGGGCCCTTCGGCCATGCCTTCGAGATTCATCCAGCGCTGGTCATTGAGCATCGCGTGCCAGGTGGTCAGGAAGTCCTTGCACTTCCAGGTGCGGCAGTTCAGGTCGTTGCGGTGCCAGCCCGTGAACTCGCCGGTCTCGATGCGCGCCTCGACCGCCAGGGCGGCCTCGACGTGGCGCAGCGCCTGATAGGCTTCGAGATAGGCGTCGTAGCCGCGCCGATCCAGATAGTGCATCACCGAGCGGCAGAAGGCCCGTGCCATGCGCGTCTGGTGCAGGGACTTGTCGAGCTGGGCTAGGGCTTCGTTCTCAAAGAAGGTCCGACGGTTGCCGTGAAGATGCCGAACGGCGTCGTGGGCGCGCTCGGCGGCGACCGCCCATTTCGGCTCGGCCGCGTCCATCCGCTCGCCGAACCAGCTCAACGCCTCGCGCAGGGTGGAAAACCGCTTCAGGCCCCAGATGTCCGGCGGCTTGTCCTCGCGGTTGTAGACGCGCTGGAGGGTGAAGCGGACCAGTATCGGATAGAGGTTGTCCCCCACGGTGTTGTCCGGACGGCTGTCGTCGGCCGCGAAGGGAATAGCGGTCAGCGCGCGGTAGGCGTCGGCCACCTCGTGGTGTTCCGTGTCGAGCACGTGCCGGGTGTACCAACCGAAATAGCCGTCCCCGTCCGGGCCGCAGATGGCGGCCATGGCGGCGTAGTCGCTGGCGTAGCCCATGACCTGCCGCAGATTGAAGATCTTTTCGCGCACGTTGCCGACGTTGAGGATCAGGATGCGGTTCATGCCCAGATCGACCGCGCGCTTGAGTTCGCGTGCATAGACGCGCGGCGCATAGCTCGTGACGCGCATGGATTGGGCGCCGTTGAACATGGAGATGTGCTGATAGACGCCCGTCGCGTGTGTCGATCGGCCTACCAAATCCTCCAGGTTTTGCCGCATGCAGGCGTCGCCGTCGTCCGTATGAATGATCGTCGTCCCTTCAGGGAATCGCAGTAGGCCGGCGTTGTAGAGGGTGTAGAGTTCGCCCCAAAGGTAGCCGAAGGTTTCGGGCTTGTCCTCCCCTCGGACGTCGCGAATGAGCTGATACTGAGCCGCCAGGACTTCGTTGATGATCTGCGCCTTGATCTCCAACGGCGCATCGGGCTTCATGTTAGGGTCGTCCACCCAGAACGGACGGTCGATCAGCCCGCGGAAGTTGAGCGTCCAGAGCACCTTCTTTCCCGCCTGGCGCGCGATGGCCTTGCGCCAGTAGGCGAGGATGTCGTCACGGTTGGTCGACCAGGAGAAGGGGATGCCGCGCGGCCAGTAGAACGGCGCGGAGCCGAGTGGCTCTGCGTGGTGCTGAGCGATGTAGAGGCCCATGTCCGAGGCGAGTTTGATCTGCGGTTCATCGGGGAGGATGTTGGTGCCCGGGATGACGCAGGTGCAGTCCATTCGCAGGGCGAGTTCGAGCAGCTCGCGCCACACTTCCATGGAAAATCCGTGCTCGGGTTTTTCCAGATGAAAGCCGACCAGCAGATCCTCGTCGTTGAAGAAGAACCCGCGGTGGCGAAAAGTGCGGGGCTGGGAGTCCGACGTGCCGCAGGGAATCGCGATCTGATCGGCGCGTGCGGGGACGACGCCGGTAAAATAACGGCACGGATCGGCTTCCAGCCAGCGCGCGCTGAAGGCGTAGATGCCATGGATCAGTCCGAGTTCGTCGCTGCCGGTGATGGTGATTCCATCGGGGTGCACGTCGATGACGTGGGCGTCGAAGGTGCCGCCGTCGGGAGCCAGGCGCAACGTGATGCCGGCCGAGACGGGGGCGCGAGCGCCGCCGCGCTCGAGTCCGAGCTTGCGCCGCACGTCCTGGCGCAGCGCGTGGGCAGCATGGGCCACAGCCGCACGGCGGCTGTGATCCTGAATCGTTGTTTCAGCGGTAAGCGTGCATGTTTTCATGGTGTTTAGAGGCTCATGGCGCGGCCCGCGGCCGTGCCGGCTTATTCGGAATCCCCGGTTCCTTCACGTGGGATTCGGCATGTTGTTCGCTGACAAAAAAAACGCGCGAGAATCCGGCGGCGCGGAGGGCCGAGGCGACGCGGGCGAACAGGTCGCGTTTCGTGCTGTCGGGGATGTTGATCCGAATCGGCTGATTGCGCGGCACGCGCATCGTCTTCAAGGCAGTGGCGAGACGCTCGACGGGATAGGGCTTGCCGTTGAACCACACCTGATCGGCGGCATCGGTGTACAGCGCCAGATCGGCCAGATCGGCGCGGGCGGCTGTGGGCGGCCGCGGCGTGGCGCATCCAGCCAGCACGGCCAGCACGGCCAGCACGGCAAACCCGCGCGCATGGGCGCTCATGGTGATCGTCATGATTCCCTCTCCTCTGGAGCAGGCGCGGCGGCGGATACGGCCGCGCGGGTGCGCGGGCCGTGCAAGTCGAGCGCCATGGCGATTTCGGGGCAGGTGAACGGGTTGGAGTATTTGGTGCAATTGATGCATCCCATGTAGATTTTGTGCATCAGCGAGGTTTTTGGAACTTCGCGAAAGCCCAGCGTGCGGAAGAACTCGGGGGCGAAGGTAAGCACGATCGCCTGGGTCGGCGCGAACGCCTCGACCCGCGCCAGGACGGCCCGGACCAAGCGCGTGCCGATGTGCTGGCGACGGCAGGACGCGGAGACCGCGACCGACTGGATCTCTACCGACGCCTTGGAGGGATCGCCGACCTCCGGCAGAATCTGCCAGGCGGCGCAAGCGACAATCCGCCCGCCGTCTTCGCACACGTGAAAGCGGTCGATGTTCATGATCACGTCGCTCATCGGGCGGACGATCAGTTCATCCTGGTGCTGGCGGATCAGCGTGTAGATCGGGATGGCGTCGGCCAGCGTGGCGGGGCGTGCGATGATGGCGTCATGTGTATTCATGGCTACCTCTTCAGACGGATCCAAGACGAAAGCTTGCCGCGGTTGAGCGCGAACGGAGCGGGGTTGCGGGCGTCGCCACCGGCCTGGGGGGGCGGCGGCGTTTCGTCGCCGCGCGATTCCGGCGTGTGTTCGAGTTGTTCGATGCGGCGGAGGAGCGCCTGCTGGGTGGAGGCATGGTGTTCGCGCTCGACCTCTCGCTGCTTCCGCTCCAGTCCCAGATCCTGTTCGCGCCGGCGGATGGTCTCGGCCAGTTCCTGGTTTTGGCGCGCCAGTTTATCCGTTTCGGTGACCCGCGTGCGCAGGCGGGTGTCTTCGGCTTCCAGCACGCGAATCTTGCGGGTGAGTTCGGACTCCCGTTCATCGGCCAAGCGCGCTTCCTGCGCCTGGGTCGCGCGGAGCGTGGTCATTTCGGCCTGAAGGCGGACGGCATCGGCCGGATTGCGCCGACCGGCTGTCTCGGTGGCGGGGCGGCGCGGGGCGGCGCCATCCAATTCACCCCGAAGGATGCGGGTGAGTTCTTGGATGCGACTTTGGATCGCCTCCTGCCGGCGTGTGGACCAATCGCGCAAGCCTGCGACGGCCTCGCGCTCCAGCGTCAGATCATTTTCAAGACGCTCAACCTCCTGGCCGAAGATTTGCGCCAGGGCGCCGAGCGGGTCCGCCGTGCACGCCTCGGCCGCGCGCGCGACGGGGGAGAGCGGTTTTTCCAGATCGGCGATGCGGGACTGAAGCTCGGTCTCGCGGGTGTTCGAGAGCGTGAGCAGGTCGGAGTAGGCGGATTGGGCCGCCGCCAGATCGCGCTTCAGCGCGTCGGCGTGCGTCACGGCCAGAGCCTGCGCGCGTTCGGCTGCCACAGTCTGGGCGCGCGCCTCATCCAGCAGACGCTCCGCGTGGGAGACGCGCTGTTCCGCGGCGACCTGCATTCGCGCCGCTTCGGCGGCCTGTGCGCGGCAGGCGTCACGTTCTTGTTCTGCGGAGAGGCGCTGGCTATCAGCGGAGGATGCGGCTTCTCGAAGGCGGGCGATATCGGATTCGGGAATGACCCGTTTTTCGGTTTCGGCCAGGGCCAACCGGAGGCTGTCGCGTTCGTGTTCAAGGGCCGTGCACTGCTTGGCGGCCTGTTTCGCGGCGGTCAGCGTCTCCTTGTGGCGGGCGTTCTCGGCTTCAAGTGTGGCGAGGCGGAGGCGGAGCGCGTCACTCTCTTTGGACGGTTTTTCTGGCTGTGCGCCGGTGACACGGGGTTCGGCACCGGGGCGGATGACGCGCGCCAAGTCGGCCTTGTCGGCGTGGACGAGCCGCGCGTCGGGAGGAGCCTTTCCGCTGGTGAGAATGGCATCGGCGGCTGTCCGGTTGAGGGGGCCGCGGAGGTTGCCCGCGCCGTCGTCAATGTACCAGGCAATGCCCAGTTCGGCGACTTGTTCGGCCGGCAGCCAGGTCGTCTGATCGGTGGAGATCTCGTGACCCGGAAGGATGCGGCCCTGTTCGGCCCACACGACGATGCCGGAGGTGGAGACCGGGCCGAAGATGGTTTTGCCGGCGATTCGCAGGAACCACTGGCGGGTGTCTGTTTTTTCGGCGTTCATGGGCGGGGCGTGTTAGGCGTGTTGTTTTTTTTCTGGCCTTTAAAAAGGCCGCCACTGGTTTCACTGATCTTGCGCAGTTCACGCTGGGCCTGCACCTCCAGATCGGCCAGCGAGAGAGACGCGGCTGTTTTCTTGCCGGTTGGGGCTGAAATGGGCGGTGGGGACGCATCGGGCTCGGCGACGATGAAAGCGTCTTCGGTGGCGGATGAATCGTTGGCGGCGAGGGTAGCCGCCAGTTGCTGGGAGAGGCGACGCGCGCACGCGCCGCGCGCGGGTTGCGCCGGGGAGCGCGCG
>JBIJDW010000254.1:0-5064 GCA_044343885.1 Kiritimatiellia bacterium | reverse complement strand
CGAAGTCGGTCATCTTGGTGACGCCTTCGATCTGAGTGTCCAACGTGCTATCCCGCTCGACGATCACCTTGCAGCCGCGCTTGATCGCGTTGCGAAGTTGATCGAGCGCCGTCGCGGTCAGTTCGCCCGGGAACCGGATGCCGGGCACAAAGATCGCCTGGTAGCCTTCGATCGGTCTCTCCAGGTCGCCTTCGCGCAGGAAGACCGCCGAATAGCCCAGGCGCCAGCAGGCCAGCCACAACTCCTCGAGTTGGTTGGCCGTGCGGATCGGCTTGAAGTCGCTCATGGAAAGCTGGGCCATGGTGTTGACGATTCCGACCTTCAGATAGCCCGGCTTGGTCCCGCGCGAGTACACCTCGCCGAACGGCGCCAGAATCTCCTTGTTCAGCCAGCCCATCGTCTCCTTGCTCTTGAGCGTACTCGGGTTCGGCCCGTCCGATAAGCTCTCCGGCAGCAGGTACGTGGCATAGCCGTCTGCGCCCTGCGCGAGCATGGCGAAAGCCATCTGGCGCTGCAACTGGCCGTCGGAGAGGGAAAGCGAAGCCTTGTTCATCGAGATGTTCGCCCAGACCAGACGTCGCTGTCCGGCGGGCGACTCGCGCAGCAGTTGGATCATGATCGGGGAATTGATCCAGTATCCGAGTGTGGGGCCGTCGTGGTAGTGCTGGCAGGAGGCGATCTCCAGGTTCTCGAACACGTCGGGATGATAGCCGTTGTCCAAGTCAGCCGCGGACATCACCGCGCCACGGCCGCTCTGCACAAACATAAAGGAGCAATGGTGTGCACCGAAACGCCCGCGCGGCAACAACTCACGACCGGCCCCCGAAACGCGCGTGTTGAAGTCGCCCCAACTGTGTTCCTCCCACCGGCAGTAATCGAGATAACGATCCATGATGCCCGGATCCCATTTGTCCGGCGAAGTTTTCAAGTCGATCAGGTTCTGACCGATGTCTTTCTTGATCTGATTCGGCGGCGGGTTGGGAAAGGCTGCCATTGCCCGCTTCATCCGCCACGCAGGGAAGAAGGTGTCGTGCTTCTTGGGTACGCCATTCAGTCCGCGATAATACACTTCCCAGTACATGTATTCCCCGTCGTAGGCCGGCGAATGGCGTTTGGATGTCACCTCGCGCCGAAGCCACCGCTCGGCAGCGTTGATATAGCCGTCGATGTAGCGCGGAATCTCGTTGTCGCCACCCGGGAACAGGCAATCGCCGTACTCCACGCCATACCGCACACAGGCGTTCAGGAGCTGATTCTTCTCCGTTGGCACACCGATGGCATCCGGCGACATCAGCCGTTCGTCGTCTTGTGCCAGCACGGAGGCCACATCGGCTGGCCCCTTGCCGGAATCGAACAGATCGAGCCGGTTGTAGCCCAAGTCCACCAGCGTCGCCACGGTCCGATCAATGTCCATCGCATCATGGCGGGTATCGCCTCCTGAAGCGCCCCCTCCCTTGATCATCCGGTACAGGCTCTCGCGCGGCGGCGCTATGTCGAAGCGGAACGGATAACAGGCCAACCCCGGCGGCAAATCAGTGGCCGACAGCTCGTAGCGCCCGGGCGCCAGGCGGCGGGTGATGCTCTCGGGTATACTCAAAGTCTGGCAGTACCATTTCCCGCCCGCATCCTTGATCGGCAGCCGATCCTCGCGGCCGTCGGGATGCTTCAAGACCACGGTCCGGTTACCCGCCGGCCGGACGCCTTTGGACCGGAACACGGCCTCAAGCCGGATCGTCTCGCCCTGCACAAAGGCGTCGCGTCCCTTGTTGCTGACAAAAGCAAGGGTTCCATCCTGCTTCGGTTCGATCACGCAGACCGGAAACTCCGCCGTCAACGGCGAGATCGAATCCTTGTCGTGCGGCCCGAATAGCACGACCCGGAACATGTAGAAGCCGTACGGAACATCCGGCGTCTTGAATGTCAGGACATCGTCATCCCATTTCTCAACGGCGTCACACGGGGTCCACGACCGGCTCCCCCAGTGAACGGGGTTGTACGCCGAGTAGAACATCTGAACCCTGGGCCGCGCCACGTCCGCCGGGGCTGACGTATTCTCCTTGAATTGAAGCCGGACCGAGGCGGAGCTCCCACGCTCGAACACGCAGGCACCCGACTCCAGCGCCATCATGCGCAGGGCCATCGGGTCCCGCATGTTTTCCACCACCATGAACTTGTATGGATACTTGTCCATGTCGCCCGAAAGCTGAAGTCCGAACGTCTTCGAGAGACCGCCCGTGCTGGCGAGAAACATCGGCTCGCCGACGACGGGACCCACGCGAATCCGAGCCGGCTCCGTGTCCGTCACGGGAATCTCGTCGCCGCCAAAACTTGCGCCGATCCCGGTCTTTGTCCGCACCCAGGCAAAGAACGACCGGTACGAGAGGACGAGCTTCGATCCCTCCGCCTTGATGACAGGATTCGCCTTCCCCTGCAATTCCACCGTCCCGCCGGGCAGAACCCGAAACCGCTGGTCGCCCGGCCTCAGCACGTACGCCGAATCGTTCGTATGGGCAGGCAGATACAGCCGTAACGGGCAAAATTCCGTGAGCTTCTTCTTGTCGGACCCCAACACGCTCACCGTATTTGATCCCGCCCGAATCTCTTCCACATTCAGAACGCGGGCCAACTGTCGCACCTCCGGCGGCCCAGTCAGATTGTCGTCTACGCTCATGAAGTCGATGCGATACGCCTTCAGGCTGACCGTCCGGCCTTCGATGACGATGTCCGGATCGGACGAGGACAGGTTGCCGTCCTTGTCGATGCGGAAGACGTGCCGGCCGGGATCGATGACGTGTTCCCCCTCCGTCAACCGCCCCGCCGCGAACGTCAATTCCGACTTGCGATAGGTGTATTCGCCCTTGTGGTAACGCTCGAAGGTGTTCGTGCCGTCAACCCGCGCACCCTTCACCCACATCGTGGCGTCGTCACCTCCTGCGGACGACGCCGGCTGTACTCCTCCCAGCCGCGAACTCGTGTTGACGCCGGGACTGCCGACCGCCGCGATGGCCTCCAGATCGCTCACCAGCCGATCCGGCGACTCGGCAGCCACAATCCGAACGACGAGTTCGGATGGCGCATTTCTCGGCGTCGGCGTTTGAGCCCAGCCGGTTTCCGTGGCCAGGGTCATCGCGATTACCAATCGCACAAACATTCTTATTGGGCTCATCACCAATCCTTCTCCGTTGCGTGTCGGGTGCCGGCGCCGTATGATTTTCAATCTTCAGTTGCTCCTAGTGCATCAGCGTATACAGCAACCAGTTAATGCTGAACCGGTAAACGGTTTCCCGCGTATCCATGAGACCGCTGCCCGGAGCTTGGGTGCCGCCGCCGTATCCATCACCATGCGCGCCCACGCCCAGGGGATTTAGGGTTGTCGGCGGCGTGGATATCTCCCACATGCATCCGTAGTCGTTGGGACAGAAGATGATCGCCGGTCGGCCGCGCACGTACGCAGCCTGAAACGGCCGCGAGAACTGCGCCTTGATGATTTGGGGCACGCCGGGGAAGGCATAAACCATGTTGTACAAATCGAAGAACTCCGGTATTTCACGCAGCATCTGTTTCATTTCGGAGCCCGGTGCGATCCGCTGGACGTTCTGGGGAACGGATTCCATGAAAGGGCCGCTGCCGGTGCAGTCGTCCAGCCAGAGCGTTCCGCCACGCTCGACGTACTTCTTCAGATTCACCACCTCCTCTTCCGTGAAGGTAAAAGGGAAGTGGCTCGTGAAATAGATGATCGGATACTGGAAGATCTCCTCGCTCGTGATCTCCAGCCCCGCGTTATCAATGTAGTACGGGACCTTGAAATCACCCTCGGTTCGCAGGCCGACCTGATAAAAGAAGTACGGCAGTGCCGTGGGATCGTTACCCCAGTCGGAATGACACTTGGGAATGAGCCTGCGGATGGTCACCTTTCCGCGCCGGTCAATTTCATCACCCTCCTTCTTGGCGCTGCCGCGTCCGTCGTACACCTTCAACTGCTGGCTCATGCCATTCTGAAACCAACCGGACTCAGCGCGGGCGGACGGCACGGCCAGGAGCATGGCGAAGACAACGCACAGAAGCGAGGTCGCCGCTCCGGCGACTCGATGACTCGATGACTGGGTGACGCCGCATCCTGCATCCTGCATCCTGCATCCTGACTTCTGACTCCTCATCTCGCCTCCTTCAAAAACAACACCGGCTCGACCCAGTTGGCCAGGTCGTTATCGGCCCCGTCGCCCGTATCGTCCACATGCAGCACGAGGCGTTCAGCATCCTGCAACCCGTCAACCGTCAACGTCTTGGGAATCGACATTCCCGACATCGTGCCTGAACTCCGCTTCTCCTTACCGTCCACGTAGATGGTGAACGCGACGGTTCCCTTTCCCCGTGTCACTGCGTCAATGCCGACGGTCACCTCAAAACGCGAAAACTGTTTGTTGAGAGGATACTCGAGGTCCGTGCGCCCTTGGCAGCCAATCCCCGATGCGTAGGTTTGCTTGCCCAGCGTCAGCGTCGTGCCTGCCGCACTTCGGAAGGGCTGAACCGGAACCCCCGCGTCCACAAGGGCCACCGGGCCGAAAGCCGTCAGGTCCACACGCCCGTCCATTACGCGCGTCAGCCGGTAACCGCCCGTTGCCGTGGGCGTGGCGTGGCGCAGGACCACCTCGTTACGGCCTGCCTTGCACCCGCGCAGGACAAAGGCGCAGCGCTTCGGCCCCGCGCCGTAGAACGTGTCCAACTCGTTGGTCATGGCGTACCCGACGATGGACGCCAAATTCCAAACCTGCTCCGGTCCGCCGTTGAGGGCGACCCGCGAAATCCTGTTCGTTCCGGCAGCCGGATCGAGGAACCAGAGCCTGCTCAGCAGGACATCTCCGGCTGTGTCGAGGCGGAACGCGAACCGCTCTTCGGTAACGTTCTTGAGAAATCCCTCCTGCACGCGCTCGCCGGCCGGCAGGCGGCCGGGATGCGGCTCAACGGAACCCCCGCCGGTCGCCTTGTATTCCGCAGCGTCGCGCGAATACGGTTCGGACGGAACGAAGTCCATGATCAGCGCATACTGCTTGTCGGCATCCACCG
>JBIJDW010000253.1:0-5074 GCA_044343885.1 Kiritimatiellia bacterium | reverse complement strand
CCGAAACGCTGGCCCTGTGCCGCCAGGTGCTGAGCGAGCGACCGCGCTTCATGCTCCTCAGTGCCCATACGCCGGGCTTCTCGCCCGTGGTGCTGGCCAATGTCCTGACCCAGGCGATCGACGGGCTTGGCGGCGGCATCGCCTCGGGCGAGATGATTCTCACCGGCGCGCGGGATGTGCTGCCGCTGCCCAGCGGCGCCTTCGCCCGCTGGGATTCCAGAGCCGCCGGATCATAATTCGCAGGCCCTACTTGCGCCGGTTTATCGCCTTCTCTGACGCTTCCTGCAATCCGACATTCACAATGGCCGTCCCCGCCAGACCGTCCTTGCCCTGCGCGTAGCGGGTCAGAAGAGACTGGATGGCCTCGGGATCGGATGAAGATTTCAGACACTCGGAGAGAAATTGAAGGCAGTAATCGCGCCAGACCGGACTCTCGGACTCATCCGCCAGCATCTTGGCGAAAAGCTCGTGCAGGCGCGGATTCGGCGACTCCTGCCAGACCAAGGCATTGGCCATGTTGTTGCGGGTCACGTCCCAGTGCTGACGGTTGAAGATCTCCTTCTCGAAAAACGCCAGCACGTCGGCAGACAGCGTATGATTCTCCATCGCCGCCGTCACCCGGTCCAGGCGCTCCTGCTCGGTGATGGTTCTGAAATCCTGCCAGCCAACCGGAAGCGTCTCGGCAGGAATCACACCGGCTCCGGCCTGTCCGGGTTGATTCGTGGCAGCGGCCTGCACACCAGCCACAACTCGCGTCTGGAGCACCGGCACTGACTTGCCAGATTCGCGTCTCGCCAAGCCCGGCGCCCGTGTGCGGATGATCGTGAAGGCGACGATACCTGCAGCGGCCAGAAAAGCCAATGGTAGAAAACGATTACGCTTCATGGTGTTTTGATCCCAAAAAAAAGAGGACCCTTCCAGCGCCTACTGATCCCCGCTGCATCCTGACGCTGTTTCCCTGTCCCCTTCACGATGTCCCCTTCACGATTCCCTACTCATTGATGCCTGAAAGATCAATTAAAGCGTTATCAACCGCGCGCGCTACATCCCCACAAAAAGAGTTTGTCTTATTATTACTCTTTTCAAGACGCACAAAAATATTGTTTCTCACAAAAACAATAGAAAACGGATTATTTGTGTATGCAGATAGATAGCAACGATCCCCCACTTTTATTGTATTTGTCTCGCCCAACTGGAAATCATACTTTGAAGACTGCAGATAAAGCCTTTCCATCAACGCTTCATGTGCTTCCAAAACGCTAGCGCGTTCAGCAACACGCAAAATCATCATGTCCTTGCGAGCATTATCCGGGAAAATATGATAGTCGCTATCTCGACGTCCATTAACCCATTTCCCATAATCAGCGAAGTTCACATTTGTTGCAACCAAGATCGAGAAATCAGGTGTCCAATTGGTAACTGTGCCCTTGTACGGAAAAACCGTCTTCCCGGCCCAGTCCTGAAAATGAAAACTCTGAAAGATCGCATCACGCTCCTCCATTGCTTGCTCGACAGTGTTCGTTCGTCCGCTTTTCGATATCCGTGAAACACGAAATACCGAACCTCCACCAGTCGGCGAACTAGACGGCGCAGGTGCTAAAAGAGAGGGACTTACATAATATTTATTTCGATCCAGACCATGGACAAACAACTCCCTTTGATATTGATCCAAGGAATCTCCCGACTTCATAAATGATCGTACTAATGCACATCTATTAGATGCCCATTGAAAACCGGCAGCAGACTCAATTGCCTGAATAGTTTCCTGTGAGGGGTAACTCGCGAGTAGGCCAATCACAGTATACCATATATCATCAACTGTCCTTGCATGATTCTTACGAGGAAATACGTACGAAATAGTCTCCCAACTTTCAATTTGCGCATGTGATAACAAGAAACTCGACGCCACTGTATTTCCATCGGAAGCTAAAGCACAAAGACCTCTAGTTATATCCATACAGTTAAAAGACGCCCGATAATCAGGCCACACCTCCCCAGCAAATTTAGTTGTTAGCCACTCAATTAACAACGGCGCTCCCTCATGAAGTTTCTGCATGCCGACCAAATTCGCTGCAAAGGCGATTTGCACGACATCCTTGCCTTTTAGAATCCGAAGAAGTGGGCCGCGCGATAACTCTGGTTTCAATTGCATGCAATAATCATAATACGCATCCAACTCCAAAGAATAAGAGTTCCGTACCGATAGTTCACAAAATAGGGGCAATAACTCATCGTATTCTTGCTGCGCATTCGCACGAATTAATTGCTCACGCACAATAGCAAATTTCTTTTCAACCTCAAGCCGTTCTTCGGTTGTATACTGCGTCTTAAAATACTGATTCTGACTGTTTGTTAGTTTTCCGTGATTTGTTACAAACATCTTACATTTAGCAAAAATAAGTGCTAACCCCACCGCAAACGCAATGCAGACAAACCAAAGTTTAGAACGACTTGTTATCATGTTGTTCCTTATGAATAAATCAATCAGAGGGACGGGAACCGGGCAACGAACCGGGGACAGGGAAATAATAGCAAATATTTTTCTAAACGGTGTGGAAATCGTCCCTTCTCGATACTTTAAGGGGGTGGAGGGCTCGTCAGGTGCGAGTCGAACCATTCAGCCAAGGAGGACAACATGCGACAGGCGCGACTGAAACCCGATTTTCAGGATACGTGAGGCTCTTGCAAACCCCCCTCTGGGGTGTTTGCAAGAGAGAAGTCAGAATACAGGAGTCAGAATAAAAGAACACGTTGCCAGTGAGAGGGTTCCAATTCTGAATTCTGGCTTCTGAATACGGCGCTTGCAGAACCGACGAAGGAGTTTTTGCAAGCGCCTCACGTGGCACCTCTGCTACAACCGGACTGTGGGAACGCGGGCTGACCGGCCATTCGGCGACGCCGAGAAGGAAATGTTTGCCCTTATGCTCAAGCGGTTGGCTGCGTTTTACTCGGTCCGGGTTGTCTCTTACACGTTCATGTCCAATCACTTTCTCATTGACATTTCCATCAAACCTGCTAAATTATCCCGCAATTGCACGGTGCTTGGCGATTCTTCCCGTGCCGTCCTGTTCCGCCGCCTCAGGCTTAATCCGCGGATTCTGTGCCGGTCTTTTGAAGAATTCTCATCCGGGCCAGAAAACCGAGGGAGTCACTATGGATCAGGAAGACGTGTGTCAAAATACGGCCGATGCGGCCGACGCGATGGATGCGGATGAGACGGGAACCTTTGCCGCCTTTAAATTCTCAGACAAGATTCGCAAGGGCGTGGAGGCCGCCGGTTTTAAGGTGCCGAGTCCGGTGCAGCGTGATGCAATTCCGTATGTGCTGGCTGGCCGTGATTTGATCGCGCAGGCGCAGACCGGCACGGGCAAGACGGCGGCGTTCGCCCTGCCCGCGATGCAGCGGATGACCCTAAACAGGGGAATCGAGCTGCTGGTTATCACCCCCACCCGCGAGCTGGCGACACAGGTCAGCGGCGAAATCCACCGCCTAGGCCGTTTTGCAGGCGTGGAGACCGGCACGGTGTATGGCGGACAGTCCTACGGCGTCCAGCTTCGCATGCTGGAGCGGGGCGTGCATGCTCTGGTGGCCACGCCCGGCCGTTTGCTCGATCTGCTCCGTTCCGGCAAGCTGGCCGGGATGCGTCCGTGGATGGTGGTGTTGGACGAAGCCGACGAGATGCTCGACATGGGCTTCCTCGACGATGTGAAGGAAATCCTGTCGCATGTGAAGGAGGAGCACCAAACGCTGCTCTTCTCGGCGACGATGCCCGACCCGATCCGGCGCCTGGCCGAAAAGTTCATGCGTGATCCGGTTTCGGTGCGCACCGTCGAGGATCAGGCGGCGACCAAGGCGGATATCCGGCAGATTTATCACGTGATCGCCGAGAGCGAACGCGAGGTCGCGCTGGTGCGGCTGCTGGAGTCGCTGCGGCCACGCAAGTCCATCGTCTTTTGCCGCACCCGCGAGGAGACCGACCGGCTGCAGGAGGCGCTGAGCAGCCACGGCTTCGGCGCGCGCGCGCTGCACGGCGACATGGAACAGCGGCAACGCAACACCGTCATGAACGGCTTCCGTCAGGGAACGAGCGACATCCTCGTGGCGACCGACATCGCCGCCCGCGGCCTCGATGTTCCCGACGTGTCGCATGTCTTCAACTACCACCTGCCGTTCGACGCCAAGGGCTACGTCCACCGCATCGGCCGGACCGGCCGCGCAGGCAAAAAGGGAACGGCGATCACGCTGGTTACGCCGCGGGAGTTTGAGACCATCAAGCGGCTCGAGCGCGGGATCGGCACCAAGCTCGAAGGGCAGCCGGTGCCCAGCCTGAAGCAGTTGCGGGTCAACCGCCGCGCTCTCCTGACGGAGGCGCTCGAGAGCCAGGCGATTTCGCCCAATGGGCGTGTGCTGGTTCTGGAACTCATCGCCAGCGGCGCGGATCCAGTCGATGTGGCGACCAAACTGGCGTCAAAAATTTTGGATCAGCATGCGGAATCCGGACCGGAGACCATCGGTCTGGCCCAGACGCAGCTCGACCAGCTCCGCCAGCAGCAGGGGCGTGATTACGGTGGCCGGGATCGTCGTGGCGGCGGCCCGCCGCCCCGTTTCCAGCGCGGCGGCGGCAGAGGCGGAGATTCGGGCGGTGGACGCCCTCCGCAACGCCCCGCCCCGGGCCGTCCCAAAGGGCCTCCTTTTCACAAAGGTCGCCCGCCGCGTGAGGGGTGAGAAAAAAAGACACGGAGGAGTGCGCTCATGAAGAACCTAATTATCGTGGCTGTCGTCGGCGTTATTGCGGCCCTCTGGCTGGTGTCAACGCGCAACGGGCTGATCCGCCTGGATGAGACCGTCAAGGAACAGTGGAGCCAGATCGACACGCAACTGATCCGACGGGCGGATCTGGTGCCCAATCTGGTGGAAACGGTGAAGGGCTATGCCACCCATGAGAATGATATATTTATCCAGGTTGCCGAGGCGCGTAGCCGCCTGCTGAGCGCCAATGGGCCGGTGGCCAAGGCCGAGGCCAACGCCTCCATGAATGACTGGCTGGGGCGCGTGATGGCCATCGCCGAGAATT
>JBIJDW010000031.1:0-15199 GCA_044343885.1 Kiritimatiellia bacterium | reverse complement strand
ACGACCGCATTCTCGCCCAAGCCCCCCGCACCGTCCGCATCATCGCCGTCTGCTACGACTGGCAGGTCATCGACGATCCCCTCCCCCTCGAACCCCACGACATCCGCGTCCACATGATTATCACCGAGCAGCGCCTCATCACCTGCGTCGCGTAGGCCCCCGCACAGACAGAACGGACAGAACGGACTTAACGGCCCCCGGCCCCGTGTCCCGCTCCGTTCTGTCCGTTGTGTCCGTTCTCTCTAAAAGCCGCATCGCCAGTCTGCCACTTTCTTAGCCCCCGCGGCGCATGAGGTGCTTCACGTAGTCCTTCTCCACTTCGCCCAGACTCGACCGCGCCACATTCGTGAGGTTCATCTCCAGTTTCTTGCTCGTGGCGCTGTCCTCGCTGCCCTCACCTATGTTCTGATAGCCACTCCGTGCGGCCTGCACCATCTGGTCGTGATGGCGATCCTTTATCGGCACATACCGTTTACAGAAGCGGCAGGTGTAATCATAGAGCATCTCCAAAATTAGAATTGCTGCCCCCGGGGACGTCGGGTATACTCACACCCCTTGCAGCTTGTGGTGAAGCAGGAGGTTTTGCATGACAGATTTGACAGAGGCGCAACGAATCGCGGTTCGGCAATGGGTTGAAGGGGGCGCGTCGCTCTCGGAGGTTCAGCGGCGCTTGAAGGATGAGTTCGGCGTCTCGCTGACGTATATGGATGTGCGGCTGCTGACGCTCGACGTCGGCGCACAGGTAAAGGACAAGCCAGAGCCGAAGAAGACGCCCGCGCCGCCGCCCGTCGCTGCCGTCGCAGACGACGACGCCGGGGATGATCTGGCGGACGATGCGCCTGAAGGCGATACGCCTGCCGGCGCCGCGTCGGCGCCGCCTGCAGGCGGCGGTTCGGTCTCGGTCTCGGTCGACCGTCTGATACGCCCCGGTTCGATGGTCAGCGGCGACGTCACGTTCTCGGACGGCAAGAAGGCTCGCTGGCTGCTCGATCAGACGGGCCGCCTGGGCCTTGACGGCGTGCCCGCAGGCTACCGGCCGGCAGCGGAGGATGTCCGCGAATTCCAAATCCAGTTGCAAAAGCTGCTGGCGTCCAAGGGCTATTAGAGCGGCCCGCCGTTTGCCGAACATCGAACACGGGGACAAGCCATGACAATCGGATTTCTGGGGGCGGGCAAGATGGCCGAGGCGATTCTGGCCGCGCTGCTCCGCGAGGGCTGCACGAAGGCGTGCGACCTGACGGCGTGTGACGTGGTGCCTGATCGGTTGCGGGCGCTTCGCAAACGGTATCGCGTGTCGGTTACCGCATCGCCGGAGGCGCTGATGCGGCGATGCGATGTCGTGGTACTGGCCGTCAAACCGCAGGACCTCGACGCGCTGTTGCGGCAGATTGCACCGGAGGTCGTCAAACGCCATCTGCTGATCTCGATTGCGGCGGGTAAGACGTTGGCGGGGATGCAGGGGATTGTGGGCAACGGCGCGCGCCTAATCCGGGTGATGCCCAACCTGGGGTTGATGGTCGGCGCCGGAATGAGCGCGTATTGCCTGGGGACTTCGGCCCGCGCGGTCGATGGCAGGACCGCGCGCAAGATCTTGGGCGCGGCTGGCCGGGTCGTCGAGCTGGCCGAGACGCATTTTGACGCCGTGACCGCCCTGAGCGGATCCGGGCCAGCGTTCTTCGCCTACGCGATGCAGGCTCTTGCCGACGGCGCCGTCGCACAGGGGTTGCCCGCCGCGACGGCGCGCGAACTGGCGGCGCAGACGATGCTCGGCGCGGCCAAGGTTCTGATCGAGACCGCGCAGGACCCGGAGACGTTCATCCGGGCGGTGGCTTCGCCGAAGGGGACGACGGCGGCCGGGCTGGCGGTTCTTGAAAAATCGGCGTTGCGCGGCATCCTGGCCCGGACGGTACGGGCGGCAGCTAGGCGAAGCGCGGAACTCAGCCGGATCTGATTGCAGACAGGGGGCTGCCATGGAACGACGGATCGGTTTTGTCGGAATCATCGTCGAGAAACGGGAGACGGCCGGTCCGCTGGTCAACCGCGTGCTGGCCGATCACGCCGACCTCATTCTGGCGCGCGTCGGCCTCCCCTGCCGCGAGCGCAAGGTCTCGGTGATCACGCTGGTGGTCGACGCGACCACCGATGAAATAGGGCGGCTCACGGGCCGGCTGGGTCAAATCGCCGACGTGTCGGTCAAGTCAGGCCTCGCCAAATGATCCTGACACGAAAAAAGACAGGTTCGCCTATGATCACGTCGTTAATGGAATTCAGCGTTGCGCGTGCCAGGATGCGCACCCTAGGCTTGATCGGCGCGCTGCTGTGGTGCGTTGGAGCGGCTGCGGCGGAGCGGCCCCGGATCGTGGTCGGAATCGCACCGCTGAAATGGGTAGTCGAGTCGATCGCCAGCAATGCGGTGGAAGTTACGGTGTTTCTAAAACCGGGACAGAATCCGCACACGTTCGAGCCCTCGGGGCGTCAGGTCTCCGAAATGGCTCGCGCATCGGCGTTCCTTTATGTCGGGATGGAAGTGGAGTCGCTGCTGGCGAACCGGGTGTCGGCGCAAAATCCAAAACTGCTCTGCCGGGCGGTGGGTGGTTTGCCGGAGATGCCGGAGGGGCATGCCCACGGCCAGGACTGTCCGTGCCTGCAGCAAGGGCGCGACCCGCATGTGTGGCTCTCGCCGACGCAGATGGAGGGCATCGCCGAACGGTGTGCGTCGGTGCTGCACGATCTCCTTCCCGATCAGGCGGCGGCGCTGGACGCGGGATTGGCGCGCACCCGGAAGCGAATCCGCGAGGTCCACGCCGAAATCGCCGAAATCTTGAAGCCCGTGGCGGGCCGGACGCTGCTGGTCTACCACCCCTCGTGGGGCCTGTTCGCACGGGACTACGGCCTTGCCCAACTGGCGCTGGAGGAAGATGGGCGAACGCCTTCGGCCAAGCACCTGGCCGGTGTCGTGACGCGCGCAAGCCAGGATGGCGTGCGGGTG
This sequence comes from Kiritimatiellia bacterium, assembly GCA_044343885.1. Lineage (GTDB taxonomy): Bacteria > Verrucomicrobiota > Kiritimatiellia > RFP12 > JAAYNR01 > VGWG01. The sequence goes on along the minus strand of JBIJDW010000031.1, from coordinate 12,210 downwards.
CTCTTCAGCAACCCAGAAGCGCCTGAGGCGGTCGTTAAACGAGCGGCGGCGGCGCTGGGGTGCCGGGTGGAGGTGGTCGACCCGCTCGCGTCGGCGTGGGACACCAACCTGCTGAACGTGACGAGGCGAATCGCCACCGCGCTGGCGTCGGAAAGGGCCCCATGAGCGGCGGTATCGGAGACGGGCCGGCGGCGGGCGGCCCGGTGCTGTCGTTTGCAGGCGTCTGCTTCGCCTACGGAACGAGCGAGGCGCTGCACAACGTTACCTTCGACGTGCCGGAGCGGTCGCTGGTGGCGGTGGTGGGTCCCAACGGCGGCGGCAAAACGACGCTGCTCCGCTTGATCCTCGGATTGGAGCGTCCCCTGTACGGGGCGGTGCGGGTGTTCGGCCGGCCTCCGGAGTCCGCGAGGCGGCGGGTGGGCTATGTGCCGCAGGTGCTCGCCTACGACACGCATTTTCCGGTTAATGTGAATGACGTGGTGCTCATGGGGACGCTGGGTGGCGGACTCGCCGGGGCGTATGGCCGGCCTGAACGGCAGGCCGCTGCGGCGGCGTTGGAGCGGGTCGGGCTTGCGGGACTGGAGCGTCGTCCGTTTGCCGAGCTTTCGGGAGGCGAGCGGCAGCGGACCCTGATTGCTCAGGCACTGGCCGGCGGACCCCAGTTGCTGCTATTAGATGAGCCGACGGCCAGTGTGGATCCCCCCACGGCGGACCGTCTGCATGATCTGTTCGGCCAACTTGCCGAGACGCTGACCGTCCTCTTCGTATCACACAATCTCAGCGTGGTCACCGCACGCGCGACCCATGTGCTGTGCGTCAACCGCACAGCCGATCTCCATCCGGCGTCCGACGTCGTGTCAGAGACCTTCCGCGCCGCATACGGCGGCGGTCGGATGGTCATGCTGCAGCACGGCGCCTCGTGCCAGGTGGTTGACGCCTCGGCAGCGCTGACCTCGCCGCACCATCATTGTGGAGACGCAGGGTGTTCACAGGAGGTCGAACCGTGAGTTTTCTGGGCGATCTCCAGCAACACACCTTTCTGCAATACGCCGTGGCGGCCTGCGCGCTGGCGGCGGTGGCGGCTGGCGTCGTCGGCAGCTTGGTAGTGGTTCGCCGAACCACCTACACGGCGGCGGCGATCTCGCACTGCGTGCTCGCCGGGCTGGGTCTGGCGCGGCTGCTGCAGCGGCGGTTCGACGTGGCGTGGTTCACACCCATGCTGGGTGCGCTCTTGACCGCGCTGATTGTGGCTGTGGTGCTGGCGCGGATGAACGAGCGCCACGGCCAGCGGCGCGACGCGGTGTTGAGCGTCTTGTGGTCGGTCGGCATGGCGCTGGGAATCACGTTTCTGGCGTTGACGCCCGGTTATCAGGAGGACTTGAACGGCTACCTGTTCGGCTCGATCCTGCTGGTCGGAGGCGGCGACCTGGCCGCGATGGCGCTGCTCAATGCCGTGACCGTTGCGGTGGTGCTGCTGTTTTACAACCGGCTCGTCTGCGTGGCGTTCAACGACGAGCTGGCCCGGCTGCGCGGCCTGCGCGTCGGCTTTTATGAAGGGGTGCTGCAAGTCATCACGGCGCTGACGGTGGTGATGCTGGTGCGGGTGGCGGGGATTGTGCTGGCGGTGGCGCTGCTGACGTTGCCTGCGGCGACGGCGGGGCTGCTCACGCGGCGGCTGGGACGGATGATGGCGCTAGCGACGGCGCTGGCGCTGGCGGTGTCGCTGGGCGGGCTGGCGCTGAGCTACGGACCGGAACTGCCGCCGGGGGCGACGATCGTCGAATTGGCGGCGGTGGTCTATGTGATCGTGCTGATCGTTACGCGCCACCGATCGCGCGGAGGGAACGGGCGATGACCGAGCCGTTGCTGCGGGTAGACAATTTGCACGTCCGCTTCAAGCGAGACGGCACGCTGATCCATCCCGTGCGGGGCGTGTCGCTGCGGGTTTGCACGGGCGAGTGCGTCGCCGTGGTGGGAGAGAGCGGCTGCGGCAAGAGTCTCACGGCCCTGTCCATCGCGCGGCTGCCGCCCACCGACCGGGCCGACGTGACGGGCCGGGTGGTGCTGGACGGCATCGACATTTCGGCGGGGCGGGCGGCCGAGTTGGCGAGCGTGCGCGGCCGGCGGGTGGCGTATGTGTTCCAGGATCCGGCGGGAAGCCTCAACCCGGTAATGCGGGTGAGCGATCAGATCGGCGAATGCCTGCGCGAGTTGCCGGCAGCGGCGCGGCCGGCGCGGATTGCGGACTTGCTGGGAAAGGTCGGGCTGGCCGACCCCGGGCGGTGCGCTCGCGCCTATCCGTGCATGCTCAGCGGCGGAATGCAGCAACGGGTGATGCTGGCGATGGCGCTGGCGGAGCGGCCCAAGCTGCTGATCGCCGACGAGCCGACGACGGCGCTCGATGTGGTGACACAACAGGGCGTGCTCGATCTAATCGGGGCGCTGGCGGAGTCAGAAGGCCTGGCGGTGCTGCTCATCACCCACAACCTCGCGCTGGTCGCGGGCCGGGCCGATCGGGTGTATGTGATGTACGGCGGACAGGTGATCGAGTCGGGGGCGACGGCCGCGCTGCTGACGACGCCGCGGCACCCCTACACCCGCGGGTTGCTGGCTGCGGCGCCGCGCCTGGACGACCCGCCCGGTCGACGCCTGCCGGACATACCGGGCGTCGTGCCCGGTGCCGACGCCTGGCCGGCCGGGTGCGCCTTCGCCCCGCGCCATCCGAGCGCCGACGCCCGCTGCCACCGCGACCCGCCGCCCGAATCCTCGTCACCCGACGGCCGCACCTGCCGCTGCTGGCAGGACGCGGGCTGAGGGTCCGGAGAGTGACCATCGACGACCCAAGACCGACTTTTTCAGCAGAGTCAGCCGCCTGAAATCCCTTTCCACATTTCTCTGTTCCGTGTCTTCCGTGTGTTCCGTGGTTAAAACATCTCTTCAACTTGCTCTTTTCACAAGTGCCCTCACGTGCCGTTGCACCGTCATGGGGTAGCGCACCAGGATTGCGTCGATCTCCACTAGGGAGATTCCCGTTAGATTACGAAATGTGACCAGTCCCTCGATGGAGATTCCCTGCCGTCGCATCATGTAGACACAGTCGCACAGCGCCTGGGCGGGAGAGGCTATAACGCCGCTGTGCGGAGGAGCATAAACGCGGCTGCGCACACAGATGAAGGCGAACCGGCCTACCGGGGTGCTTCGTTCCTGAGCCCGGGGGCTTCGCCGGTCGGTGAAACAGGTGATGCGCGTCGGCGCCTGCGTGATCAGATTATGCAGATGCAGCGCATAGGTTCCTGTCATGTAGGCATGAGCGTCCATCGCAGGCAGCAACACGGCGGGCGTGATCACGTCCGGCAACCCGTATTGCCCGTGGGCATATCGGGCTATCAATCCCTGCCTCCGCAGACGGGTCAGCTCCACGTTCAGGGCGCTCCGCGACGCATGGGCCACATTGGCAAGTTCCGTCACCGTGAACAGAGACTTGCCATGCAGGCGATGCTGCTCTTCCAGGTATTTCTGCCAGTCCCTGGCTTTCATGAGCCGCCCCCCTTCGGGATTCCCAGCTTGTCTGCAAGCAGGGTGACAACCGTGTCGAGAATCATTGCCCCGCCACCGGCCGTCCTCAAGTTGGCGGCGACGGCAGCATCAACCTGGTTGCTGATAATTTCGTTAAGGGCGCGCACATGAACCGCGCGGTTCATCAACAGTCGTTCGCATCGATCAGCCACCGATGCGGGACTGATCTTCATTTTATCAAACTTTGTCCGCAGCCGCTTCGCCGAGTCCGCAACGAAGGTGTCCTGAAAAAGAAAGAGATCGAGAATATCGCGCGCTTCCAGGAACAATCGGTTGAACAGCGCGATGACCTTGCTTTCAATCATATCGGCGTCCGATGCCGTGAGATAAACGGCGCCGGAAACCGTGCGCACCACGGGCTTGTCGAGGCAAGGTATGCATGTGACCTCCACAGGGAGTTCAATCCGATCAGGCGTCTCGCCCGTGCGGTGGAAGGCTGCCAATACGGTCCTAACGAATGGGGATTCCGCATCCGGACCGGTCGCTGGCGACACCGTCCCCTCGTAACCGAAGCGCCGCTTGACCTCGGGGAGCAGTTTGCCTCTCAGCAGATCCACGATCTCCATCTGCTTGACATCCAGATTGCCGTCCCAGTGATAGTCGATATCCATCGAGGTTCGGCAGCTATGGCTCAGGAGCCGATACCTGAATCCGCCAATCAGGCATAGTCTGTGCCCGGCTGGGCTGGTGGCAATCACCCCCGCAGCGAGCTTTTGAATGCCCTCAACGGTTTGAGATCTGACTTGGTTCATGCAGCTCAATATAACAGAACTGTTCTATATGGCAACACAAATCGGCGCACCATTCGGTTTAAGGAGAACGTTGAAAGCTGAAATTGAACGCCCAGCATCCAACGCCCAACGATCAGCGGTGAGGCGGCGGTATTCCGTCGCCTCCACCGCGTTGTTGGCGGTCATGTTTTTCTTTCGGGGTCGGGGTCGGTATCGGTATCGGGATCTATTTGGCTTGTCCGGGACTCTTCCTTTTCTTCATGAACCGCATACCCTCGCTGGCCGACTTTCATGAGTATCTGCCCAGTTTCTCGTGGCCAAACGCCACTCCGATCTCCTTTTCGACCCCGATACCGATACCGACCCCGACCCCGATTTTATCCGCTTTTCTTTGTCTTTCTCTTTCCGCCCAACGAACTTTCACACACCCACACACCCACACACCCACAACTAGACTGAATCACACCCGACCAGTTACCCCTCGACGTTTGCATCCGGGTCATGATAAATTTTCCCGCATGAATGTAATATTTCCGTTATTTCCGGAAAGAGGGTTATGGACACTATTGTAAACAACAATGAACCCGATCCCTGGAGCGCGGCGGCAATCATGCAAAACCGCGAGTGGCTTACGGCCTATCTGCTGGGCATGGTCGGAAACCACGGAGCGGCAGACGACCTGGTGCAGGAGGTTTTCCGAATCGCGTTCGTCAAACGCGATAGCTTCGAAGCTGGGCGGAGTTTCGGTGCCTGGCTGCGGGGCATCGCCCGCAACGTGGCCTTGCGCCATATCGAGCAATCGTATCGGGAACCGATACTGCTGACCGAAGAAAGCTTGGACGTCTTTGAGCAGGCCGCAGCTCAGGCGGAGGCATCGGACTTGTCTCCAGATGTGCGTGAGCGGCGGTATGTTTTTCTAAGCGAGTGTCTGGAAGCGCTCGGCCGCCGAGCGCGGCAATTAATCGACATGCGCTACACTCAGGATGAGAGCGCCGCCACCATGGCCGAGCAACTCGGCATGAGCGTTTCCGCTGTCAACGTCGGAGTCTTCCGCGCCCGGGCTGCCTTGGCTGACTGCATCACCCGCAAGGAGGCCGGATCATGAGCCAACCCTCCTCCCGCGTGGCTGAACTGATCGAGAAGCATCTCACCGGCGAGATGAGTCCCGCCGAAGCTGCGGAACTGCGGCAGGCGCTCACCGCTCAGCCAGCATTGGCGCAGCACCTGTATAGCGCCGCCCGCATGCACCGGCTCCTGCAAACCCGCTTGGGCGCCGCCGGGCGTTCCGGTGGTGTCCGGGGCGGCGAGAGCGAACCGAAGCGTTTTCGCCGGAACCTGCACCTCTTTTTGCCGCTGGCCGCAGCGGCGGCGCTCGTCATCGGGATGTTCAACGGGTATTTCGCGACAGGGGATCTGATCGGGCAGGCGCAAAGCCCCGGTCTATTCGTGACCCGCGCCTACCGCGAGAGGCCACTGGCCTCCGGTGACCCCTTGTTCACCGGTGACCGGCTCCGCGCCAGCGTGCGGGCCGATCTCCGTCTCGCGGATGGCAGTTCCGTGCGGCTCGACGCCGGCACGGCGCTCGTCATGGCGAAGCCGGGAGCGGAAGAGCGGATGCACCTCGCGCTCGCGGCAGGACGCGTCTTCCTGCGCGTCGCCAAGGCACCGAGGCGTTTCCGGGTCGAGGCCGGCGCGGCTACGGTCGAGGTGCTCGGCACCGTCTTTGGTGTTGCACGGGCGGACAACGACGCGGTCGCAAGCGTGTATGAGGGGCGCGTGCGCCTCGGCACCGACGCCGGGCAGATCGAGCTCGGACGCGGCGAGGCGGCCCGCGCTGCCGCTGACGCGGCGCCGGTTCGGACCTCCGAGGCCCCGTCCGATGCCCTCGCCTGGGCCCGCGACTGGACCCGCTTCGAAGACCGCCCGCTCGGCGAGGTCTTGGACTGGATCGCCGCCAACAGCCCCTACCGCTTCGACGCCCCGTCCGAGGTCCGCGCCCAGCGCGTCTCGATCGCGATTGCCGACGAACCGCTGTCCTGTGTCCTCACGACACTCCTCATCAGTTGCAATCTGCATCGTTCAAACACCAACAACGACGTCTCAATCCAACAGGGAACCCCATGAAACACCGCATCGCTCCCATATTCGCATCGTTCACGTATGCCGCCGCCCTGACCCTCTTGTCCGGAATTCTGGGCTGCTCACGCGACGAATCGAGCGCGAGGCCTTCGCGAACCCAGTCGCTGTCTTCAACGAACGCAGCTCCCTCGCCCGCCACGGCCACGGCCACGGCCACCGCCACCGCAGAACCCGCCCGCCTCACGTTCACGGTGAACTACGCCCAAACCCCGTTCAAGGCCGCGCTTAAGGACTTTGAGACGAGGAGCGGACTCAAGCTCGGTTACGCCGACAAACTCGTCGCCGACGCCCCGCCGGTCACGCTGCGGAGCGAGAATGCGCCTGCGGAGAAAGTTCTGCTCGAACTCCTGCGCCCGCAGGGGCTTGAGGCGATCATGACCGACAAGAACCTCGCCGCCATCGTCCCGGCCTACAGCGATCAGGGCATGGCCAAGGCCTTCGGACGCGCACTCGCCACCGGCCTCCGGCTCGCCAACAAGCTTGACGGCGCCAAGGTCGAGGGCGACGAGGTGAAGGTGCCGGGGTGGACCAGCGAGGACGACGAGGACCTCGCGTTGGGAATCACGGACCTCTTCGTCTCCATCACCTACGCGAACAGTCGGTCGAGGACAGGCGGCCAGGTCGACCAGGAAGAGCGCGTGGAGGCGATTCGGGCTTTGCTGCATTCCGCCGACCCCCTAGTGCGGGCCGGCGCAATGACGCTGCTGGCAAACTATAGCGTGATGGATGGTGGGATCCGGCAGTTTGGACGCGAGATTGAGCAGGGATTTGCCGATCCACATCCGGTCGTGCGGACCGCAAGCGCGATCCAGTTTGCCGCAGGCCTTGGTAAGAACGTGCAGTGGCAAGACCAGAAATCGTCAGCGGCGGACGCGGCAGCGACGCTGCGCAAGCTCGCCGCCGACCCCGAGGCCGGCGTACGCATGGCGGCGGCCTTCGCGCTGCGGGTGGACTACAGTCGCGGCATGCCCGTAGATCCCGACGGTGCGGTGCTCGACCAGCTCCTCGCCGACCGCTCCGCCTTCCTGCGCCAGACGCTCAGGCTCGTCACCATGGCCGATTCCAGCTCGCTGGATCGGATGCCGGAAGGCCCGGTCAAGGCGAAGTGGCTCGCCCTGAACGCAGACGATGGCCTGAAAGCAACCCTGCGCGACCCAAACCCGATCGCGCGGGCGGTCAGCTTCGCCTTTGCGCAAATGGTACAAATGGGTCAGCAGCGGCGGGACAAGGCCGCGCCCCGCGACCGGATCGCGGAGATATGGACCGAGGCAGAGCTGGCCAAGGATCCGTGGATGAAGATGGTCCACGGCCTGCTCACCCCGGCCTTATCCGGCGACTACTCGGTCGCCATTGAAAAGGTGGTTGCTGCCGCAGGCTCGGACAAGCCCTCGCATCTGATGGCGGCAGCGCTCACGCTTGGTGCCGGCTCGAGAATTTACGGACGGGGCATGCCGCAGGCCGCGGCCCGCGGGGAGAAGCCAGCCCCGCCGAAGATTCCGGACCTGGTCCCGCTGATCGCCCGCCTGTCGTCCTCCCAATGGCTATGGGCGAGACTGTCCGGCATCGCCGTGAACGCCTACCTGCCGTTCGTAGGCCCCATGTCGGCCACGCCGCTTACGCCCGAGGCGCTCAAGGCTGCGGAGACCCGCATCTCCGCCGCCCTCGCCTCGCCGGAGGAACCGGTGCGGCTTGTGGCGCTCATCGCCCACTACGGCCGGACTACGGTCGGTCTGCTGCCATCCCCCGAGCCGATCCTCGCCGCGCTGCACAGCCGCAGCGTGCCTGAGATGCTGCTCGGCGCGCAGTGCGCGGGCCGCTGCCTCGCCCCTGACCAACTGCTGAAGGAGGTCGAATTCCTGCTCGCCGACCCGTCGCGCCGCGTCGCGACCGAGACCTTGCTTGGCGGCATTTGGATCAACACCGCACTGCGGAAACTCGCGCCCGCGGCGAAGCTGGCATTTGCACGCCAACTGGCCGAACTCGTCATCGCCCGGCAGGATCCGGCGTTCGAGATCGCCTTGTTCGAAAATCTTGAGCAATGTCTCCGGGATTCAGCGCAGGAAAACCCGCAGCTTGCGGAACTCATTCTGACAAAAGCCAGCCTCGAGGCGATCGCCGCGAGGTATCGAAATGGCGTCGTCCGCGATACGGAAGCCCCCATCCTTCTGAATCGGTTAAAGTCGGCGGCGGCGGACCCGGCCAAGCGTACGGCGGTGCTCACCACCTGGGCCGCGCTTGCTGATCGGCTCTATAATCTTCCGGCCCGGGAAAACCCGGCAGCCATCCTCTCCCTGCTCGAACAGGCGATGGCTGGAGAGCCGGCCAATGCGCGCGAAGCGGCGGCCCGGTTGCGCGCGCTACCGAGGCTGATCTCCGCCTCCCCCCGACTTATTCAAGGAACAGGACCACTTCCCACCCATGTCGCGAAGGCGTTCGAGCGCGCACTGGCGAGCGCCGGCGAACCCGTCCCCTCGACCGAGTCCGTGGCGGTGCTCGTCGCGACGATCAGTCATCTGAACTCGGCAACAATGGTGTTGAATGGGAAGAAATCGATACCCTATCTGGATGCGTGGACGACAAACCATCCGGCGCTGATTCAGGCGATGAACGGCGCGGTGCAGAAGATCCTGGCCGGCAATCGTGAGGAGGCCAAGGTGCAAGTCTGGTGCGCGCTCGCGCGTTCGGGCGACAAGCTGGCGGTCGAGGCGCTGGCCGAGCGCATCCTGGACGGACGGATGCCGGACCAGATGCTGCCGAATGTGATGAACACAGCCGCCGCCAACCCGGATCTCGTGCCGCCCGCGTTCGCGCCGGCGCTGCTCAAGCTCGTCCGCGATCCGGCGCAGAGCCTCGACCGGCGTTGCGCCCTGATCAGCGGCCTGAACATGTTCCCCAACTACTCCCGGCGCCTCGCGGGCGAGATCGAAGCGCTGGCGTGGGACGACAAGCTCGATCCGAAGCTTCGCAGCCAGGCGCTGCAGTCCCTTGCCTACTCCGGCTCGGAGGCAGCGAAGCCTGCGCTGATCCAGAAGGTGCTCAAGGACTACGATACGTTGCCGGTCGAGATGGCTGCGAATCTGGGATCGCTGGCGTACAACCAACTCGCGACCCCGGGCGCGGAAGAGCTGCTCGTGCGCGTGATCGAGGACAAGCGCCTGCGCGGCGAGAACGGCTGGATGACCTTTCATTCTCTTTTCTTCGGCCTGCAGTATGCGCAGGGATTGGACAAGCTGAAAGCCCCAGACCGGTTGCGCCAGGCGCTCGACAAGCTGGAGAAGGAGTGGCCAGCCGAGCGGAGGAGCGAGTTCCAAGGCCATGTGTTGCCGCGTTTGCAGGAACTGCGCAAGAAGCTCGATCCGATCAAGCCCGCGGTCAACAAACATCAACCCTGACTCCACCCAGACTGGAAATCGGCATCCTGCACCTCAACGTCACCCTGCGGCCGCACCTGCCGCTGCTGGCAGGATGCGGGCTGAGGAATCGGTGATCAGGGCGTTGCCTGCGGGTTCGCCGCGCCTGCGCCATCCTGTTTTTCGGCCTTGATCTTCTCGCGCTCCGTCTTGCGCTCGGCCTGTTGCGTGGCGCGGTGCTTCTGATTCTCGCTCTTCTGGCTGGCGAAGTGCGCCTTGATCTGCGTCTGGATCTGCTCTTTGGTGGCATCCGTTTCCCCGATCAGCGTATCGAAGAACTTCATATTCTCCTCATGCTGTTCGGACCGATGCGCCACGTTCTCCTGATACTGCTGTTCGTAGAAGGCGACGATGTCCGTCTTTTCCGCATCCGTCAGTTTCTTGTTGTTCGCCAGCCGCTCCTTGAGCTTGGCGATGAAGGCGTCATGACGCTTCTGCCTCTCGGCCACCATCGCGTCATGCTTGGCATCGCGAGCCTCTTTCCTCTCGGCCACCCTCGCGTCATGCTTGGCGTCGCGAGCCTCTTTCTTTTCGGCGATCTTCTCAGTGATCTTCTCGGCGCGTTTCTCCCCCTTGTTTGCATTCTCGCCCGGTTTATCGCCGGCCATGGCCGTCGCACCGATGACACAAAACACGCTCACTGCCAACATTTCCACGCAGGTCTTCATACTCAGGTCTCCCTTTGACATCAGCACGTTTAATAGTTACTGGTCTGGCGCAAGCCGTGCTCAGTCACCCACACCATGACGCATGGTTTGCATAACGCGCCGGGGGTTCAAATATTGTGGAGGCGCCTGCAAAAACATGCCACGCTGAAGCAGTGATTTTTTGAATCGACCCCCAACACCGTTGATCTTCTAATCCACGGCACCGACATATCGGTCCCCGTGAATCGAGCACGAGGGGCGCTGATTCGCGGGATTGATGGAATAGACGCCGCCCTGCGGACAGCGCGGCAAGGATCCGTGAAGTTGATCTTCAACCGCAGCACGGGGAACGGCGCTGGTGTCGCTCAACCGCTGTTCGGCGATCACCGCTTCTTTCGCATCCGCGATCATGCGGAGCTGGTTTAGGCAGCTTAGGGGTTCCGGATCGGTTTCATCCCCGGATGTTTCGGTGACATCGTCTTCCTCCTCGTCGGCCTGCCAGGCGAGTTCAGCGGATCTGGCCTGAGCCGCTTCACGAGCCTTGTTCATGGCCGGCATGGCGACGGCCGCCAACATGGCAATGACACACACCGTGACCATGGCGTTGGCCCCGCCACCGCCAGACCCGCCAAACGTGAAGAAGGCGAAGAGATACGAAAAGAAATTGCGCGGCGCGTGCGGCGGGGTGCCGCCGTTCTGCAGGGCGATCAGATGGGCCACGCGCTGCGACAGCGTCGGATAGCCGGAGATCAGTTCATACCACGAAACAAAGAATCCGCGGTGTTCCATGTACTGACGGGCGAACAATTCCGGGCTCATGGTTTCCCTGGCCTGCTTGCCGCCAGCCAGAATCATCATAGCCCGGACCGCGCCCGCTGGCTCGCGGGCGGCAAAGGACCCGTGCCGGTCTGAGGTGCGTTCGCAGGCCCGATGATAGGCATTGCCCAAGAGCGGCAGCAGCAGACCGGGGAAAAGCAGAATCCGCTTCTGCAGATGGCTGCTCCGGATATGACCGATCTCGTGTCCGATGAGAAACTCGATCTCCGGGCTATCCGCGCCATAGGTCTCCAGTATTTCCGAATAAAGGACCACAAAATTGCGGCCGCAGTGGCGGGTGGCAAAGGCATTCAGCATGCCCCCGGACTGTGCCACGTAGAGGTCTGGGACCGGCGTCACGCCGAGCTTGGCGCACACCCGGAAAAGCGCCTGCGCCAGGGCCGGAAACTGCGTGGCATCCACCTTGACCGCCTCGGCCTTGAGGCTTGCGATCAACAACCCATTGCCCAGCCAGACGAACAGACTGATGCCCAGCACATACAGAATCGGAATCAGCGTGACCACGCACACGATCCAGACGAGGATCGAGAACGCGAGGGCAAAGCCAAAATAGGTCTTTTCCCGCGGATCGGTCAATTGAGAGAGCGTTAAGGGTGGATTCATCGTGTCCTCCGGGTGTGATTACAAAATAGCGACCTGCCTCTTCAGGAGCAAACCGAACGGTTAAATAGTATCACGCTCCGCCCCAGGAGGCAACCGCTGAGCTACTACAAATGGAGGTGAAAAGTCATTTTTTGTAGGATGAGGCTCTTGCAAAACCCCTCTGGGGTGTTTGCAAGAGAGAAGTCAGAATACAGGAGTCAGGAGTCAGAATAATAGTACACGTTACTCGTGAGAGGGTTCCAGTTCTGAATACTGAATTCTGGCTTC
>JBIJDW010000252.1:0-5086 GCA_044343885.1 Kiritimatiellia bacterium | reverse complement strand
AGGGTTCAACCTTTTTGCCGAGACCAATCTGGTAACGGCAACGATGGTCGATTACCTTCCCTATGTTGCGTATGTTGGAAAGGTAACCAACAACGTCCCAACAGACGCCGTCGCCGTCCTTGAGGAACTGCGAGCAAGCAAGGTGGCAACGCCGGAAGTGGTAGAACGCCTGGTTTGGCAGAATCTCACGAAGGAAGAGCGGAAATTGATGGCAAGCGCATTCAGTCGGCCTCCGTGTGCGGTTCACCTATGGCGGAATGCCGCTACGGTCAATGAAAGCATCATTGCGGGAGACCTTGTCTGGGTCGTCCAGATGTCGGTGGGTATTCGAGTACTTGATGAGAACAAACGACTGTTCTTCATTCCTGCCAGAACGGGAGAGATAATCACTCCCAACCAAGTGCCCGAGGATACGGCTCGCAAGCTCGCCGATCCTCAGCACTGACGTGGGCAAGAATGATATGAAGACATTCAATCACACATGGGTACTGATGATCGCGATTGCAAGTTCACTGTGGGTTCCATTCACAGTGCCTGACGTCTGGAGGGAGAACGCCATACACGGATGGACGGTCGCTATCTGTGGGTCATTTCCTTTTGCATGGGTTGTTTGTCTCTGGGTATTTCGGCAACGCGTGTCGGTGTATGCCACTGTGCAGGGCATGCTTGTCGCAATTTTCATATCATGGGTGTGCATCAATGTCTCCGCATATATCCACCATTGCAAGTCCCTCGTTCTGCCTTGGAACGCGTTCATTTCGTTCCCGCTCTCAGTTATCATGTTGTGGAGGATGAACAGGATCAAACAAAGACTGAAGCCCCAACCAACGGATGCCAGATCACGAGGGACGGGTCTTTCATCGTTCAAGTCTTGCGACGAAGCGTAGACGACAACGCGTGGGACGAAGAAAGCGACGAGGAGATCGCTAGGGACGGGTCTTCCATCCTTCACTACTAGCCATTCCAATTATGACAGCCGCTATCGGGATCCAAATCGGGATCGGGACCGAAATCGACGCAATTGCAAGGCATTCGATCCCGATAGCGATAGCGATTTCGATTTCGACCGTACGGGTGCGCCATCAATAGAATTGCTGGGCTGAAATGGAAGGACTTGACAATATCCTGATAATCAGATTATGCTCTCTTCCATGAACTACTTGGCGGTTAAAGATTTGAAGGCTCCGTTGCTGGTGCGCGAGACCTTGGCGAGATACGGGACCGCGTTGGTGACCAACAACGGCGTGCCCATGGCGCTTATGGTCCAATTAGGCAAGGAGGAGAATCCGCTGGAGCTGGAGCAGGCTATCCGCCTGGCGCGGGCGCGATTGGCGGTTTCGGCCATCCGTCGGGACACACGGATGAAGCGAGAGGCCGCCCTGTCGATGAGCGATGTGGACGCGGAGATCAAAGCCGTGCGCGCGGAGCGGAAAACGAGATTGGCGCATGTATGATTTCAGAAGCGGTGTTTGATACGAACGTCATTGTGTCCGGGATACTGTTTCCGGATAGTATTCCGGGGCAGGTTGTGAATGCCATTCTTGAGGGCCACTGTCGCCCCATCATCTCAGATGCCATCCTTGCGGAATATGATGATGTGCTGAGCCGGCCAAAATTCAACATTTCCCCGGAGCGTGTGCACGCCATCATCGATGCGTTCCGGTGCATGGGCCTTCCCGCTTCATTTGCCTTGGCCAAGAACCGGACGCAATTTCCGGATCAGGACGATCTTGTGTTTGTGGAGGCTGCACTCTCGCTGAGTCGTGTGTTGGTGACGGGGAATAAACGACATTTCCCTGCCCGCTGGATGCAGGGAATACACGTGTTATCCCCTGCTGAGTTTCTGGAGAACTAGGCTCTTAATCTGATGCAGATCGTTGTCGACAAAGATTACGACAACGATGGGAGTTCGGTCGACGAGACCGGTTGACGATGGCCTGCCTAGGGACGGGCCTTCCGTCAACGCCAGAGGTGTGGCAATGAGCGTCCAATTTCACTGTCCCCCGTTGACCGGAATCACCCGCTGCGTGAATGGTCTTGAAGAACAGCCTCTGCGCCCCTGCGCCTCTGCGGGATGTAAAAAGGTTTGAACTACGGGTTCTCTCTTGTATGATCGAATAGAAAATAAGATTTGGGCTTATCCCGAACCCAACGCCCCCCGTCAGTCGAGCGGCAGCCAGCGGAACAGCACCCAGGCGCCGGCCAGCGCCAGCATGATCCGGATGGCCAGGCGTCGGCGCTGGCTCTCCAGATCGTCGGCTACAGACCAGCCATGCTGCCGCAGGCCCCCGGCAAAGATGTAGTGGCCGAGTCCATGCGCGTGGCGGCGGTGGCGCCGATCATTGGACGAGAAAACAAACATGCCGCGGTCGTTGGAATCCTCGCGCGTATCGAGACGCCAGACCCGCTGCACGCCTCCGCCCAGCAGCACTTCGCCCGCATCTCGGCCGTATCGGAAAAGACCGATCCTGTGTCGTGACATCGTTTAACCTTATGGGATCAGAAGGATCTGGCCAACCCGCACGCGGCCGTCGGAACTGATCCGGCTCTTGTTGGCGTCCCGAACCATCGTCCATTTGGAGCTGTCTCCATAGTGGCGTTCGGCAATCCGAAAAAGCGTGTCACCCGGCTGAACGACGTACGTCCGGAATGCCGGTGTGCGCTTCACCTCAGGCACCGTGACCGGCTTGATTTTTTCGGGTGCGGCCACGACGACCGGCCTAGGGGGGGCGGGATCGACCACGGCAACCGGCTTGGGGGCTTCTGGTGTGGCCACGGCGATCGGCTCGGGCGTTTCGGGATCTGCCACGGCAACCGGTTCGGGGGCTTCGGGTGGGGCCACGGTGATCGGCTTGGGCGTTTCGGAAGCAGGGGGATGTGACGGCGCGACCGGGTGGCTTGGAGGCGGGGTCCCACGCGTCAGTCGCTCGGCCTCCTCGCGTGCGGCGGAGAGTGCGCTGCGGGAGACCGGAGGCGCGGCGGGGACGACCGGTTCGGCGTTGGCCTCATCATTCCGTTTGGGCGGGATCCGGGTACTAAGTCGAGGTTTATCGGCGGCGGGCGCTTGATCCGGGATCTGCATTTTTTCCAGCAGGTGGCGCAGCCGCTGGGTCTCCCGTTGTGACGTCTGGACGGCTTGGGTCAGCTTGTCCTTCTCATCGGCTAGCGTCGCTTTTTCCCCCTCCAGCGTGGAGACGCGCCGGCTCAGGGTGTCGACCTCCGCCGTCAGCCGCGACTGGGCGATTCCGGCTAGGTCGCCGACCTTACGTAATAACTGCGCAGCCAGAAGCTGTTCGGCCAGGCGAATGCGCCCCTCAACCAGCTCGTCCTTCTCGCCGCCCGGCCGTAATTTGAGGTACTGCCGGTAATGGTAGACCGCCCCAAAATAATCCTGTCGGTGATCGTGCAGGAGCAGCGCCAGATGGAGGTGCGCGGAAACCAGTCGCGGGTGATCCAGCAACACCAGCTCATATTGCGTGATCGCTTCGTCCAGCTTGCCAGACTGCTCGGTCCGAACGGCCCGATCAAACGTCGGCGTGGCGCGGTCGCGCGCATCGGCGCCGCCAACCGACGGCTTGCAGCCTGCGGCCAGCAGCAGCATCAGGGACGCCGCCACCCAGTCGTTTGCGCTTGCGATCTTCATGTCATTACCCTGTCTGCGTCTAGCGGGCGCTCATCGGCACATACTCGCGATTCTGGCTGACGGATTTGAAGGCGGGGCGGACGATCGGCCCGCCGTTGACCAGCTCCTCGAGTCGGTGCGCACACCAGCCAACGACGCGTGAGATTGCAAAAATCGGTGTGAATAGATCGTCCGGAATGCCCATCATGTCGTAGACAAAGCCCGAATAGAAATCGACATTGGTGCACAACACCTTTTTCTTAGCCCGGCCGTTGTTGAACACATCGGGACCGATCCGGTCGATCAGCTCGTACAGCGCAAACTCGTCCTCGCGCCCTTTCTGCGTGGCCAGCAGCCGTGCCTTCTCACGCAGGAGGTCGGTGCGCGGATCGGAAATCGTGTAGACGGCGTGCCCGAGGCCGTACAACAGACCCGTGCCGTCGCCGGCTTGCTTGTCCAGAATCTTGCGCAGGTAATCGGCAACCTCGCCCGCGTCATCCCATTTCTTGATGTTCGCCTTGATCTCGGTCATTTGATCCATCACTCGCCGGTTGGCGCCGCCGTGGCGGGGGCCTTTGAGCGAGAGCGTCGCGGCGGCCAGCACGCCGTAGGTGTCGGTGTAAGCCGAGGCGACGACGTGCGTCGTGAACGCGGAGTTGTTGCCGCCGCCGTGGTCGGCGTGCAGAATGAGGCTCAGATCCAGCAGATCCGCCTCCAGCCGGGAGTATTGGGCGTCTTCGCGGATCATCATCAGAAAGCTTTCGGCCGTGGATTTGCCGTCTTGGGGGTGGCGCAGGAACAGGCTCTTGCCCAGGTGGTAATGGGCCTTGACCTGATAGGCATAGGCCGCCATCACCGGGTAGCGGGCGATCAGGTTGATGCACTGCCGCAGTACGTTGGTGAGCGAGATGTCGTCGGCCTTGTCGTCGTAGATGTGCGCGGTCAGAACGGCCCGCGCCAGGCTGTTCATGATGTCCTTGCCGGGCGCGCGGATGATCGCTGCTTCCTTGAAGCCATCGGGCAGCCGCCGCGCCGCGTCTAGGACTCGGCCCCATTGCGCCAGCTCGGTCGCCGTCGGCAATTCGCCAAACAGCAGCAGGTAGGCGCTCTCCTCGAAGCCCGGGCGCCCCTCCGCCTGGCAACTGGCCACGAGCTGCTCGACATTGATGCCGCGATAGATCAACTGGCCGGCAACCGGCACTTTTTCGTTTTCGGAAATGATGTACCCGTGGACCGCCCCGACGCGGGTCAGGCCGACCAGTACACCCGTGCCATCGGCATTGCGCAAGCCACGCTTGACGTTGTAATCGACATACAACTGCGGATCAATCGTTCCGGTCGCCCGCACCTTTTCGGCATATTCCTGAATGATCGTGTCTTCCATCGTGGCCTTCTTTGAGGTTGAAATACGGCTTGAACCTGCACGTTGGCCAAACTATACACGACAACCGCCACGCCGTCAAT
>JBIJDW010000030.1:0-15214 GCA_044343885.1 Kiritimatiellia bacterium | reverse complement strand
GCGCATTGTGGTCAATGATGGCCACGTGCCCCAGCCGCGCGGACATCTCGCGAATTTCCTTGGCGTCGTACGCGGCGTCGGCCAAGTCATAGAGGTTGACTGCCGATGCTTGTCGTCGAGCGCTCCGATTTCGTCCTCCAGCACTGGGAAGAGCCATGACTGGATGCTGCTCCACAACTGGCCCATTGGGTTTTGCTGTCGCGTGTTCTGCATGCGCAAGTCTCCTTTCTGCGTGTCCACACCCGTTCTTTTGAGTGACGTAGAAGTTATAAAATATTGCGCAGCAAAAATATACAACTATTTTAAGAAAATGGTGGTGTAGACAAACGCCTTGGAGTGTGCGACACTACTCGTGTTCGTTCTGGGCGCGGTATGCTGCCGCGCAGAAAACGATGGGGCGTCGGTTGGAGAGTCAGGCGAGTCCACGTTGGGCGACGCGGCTCTTCAACTTACAAAACGCCCCGCGACGCAAGCCGTCAGGCGCAGCGTTGCGGGGGGGTTGCAAGAGCCTCAAGGGTCTTCTTATCTCTGCGTGCACTTCGTGGCCTTCGTGGTGAATTCAACTGCCGGATCTAGGTTCAATACGGGATCGACGACGAGGACGAGGACGATGGCCGCGCTGTCTCGTCGGTCTAAGCAACCTGACCCATTACTCAGCCGATCCGTTCGCGGGCGCGGCGCTTGGCGCGGGCCAGTGGACTTTCCTCGGGCGCGGCGGGGGCGCCGTTGGACGGCGCTTGGGGCGGCGCGGATGCGGGGGTGGCGGCCGGTGTACTGAATTCAGGAACACGACCGACAGTAGCCGGTTCCGATGGCGTTTGGGGCTGCGCATCGGACGGGGCCGGGGTCGGTGGCGCGACCCGCCGCCGCAGGCGGCCGTCGAGCCAGCCGGTGCGGCGCTCAAATACTTCGAACAGAAAGAGAAGCGCGGCCATCAGATAGAAGAAGGGAGCCAGCGGCACAGGTCGCAGGCCGCGGGGAATCGCCTCCCAGACGCTTCCCACGTCGGCCAGTTGTGTTCCGCCCGTCGCCTCGGCCAGCGCGGCGAGGACCGCCGCGCCGTCGGCGCCCGCCGCCGGGGCGTGTTCGGGTGAATAGGGGAGGCAGACCGGCGGCAACGACTCGGTGCGGCCTTCCGGATAGGCCACCGTCGATAGCAGCGTCTCGCCACCGGTCAGCGGGATGTCGATGGCCATCGTGTCGGCCGTCCGCCACGGCAGCGGCAGCCGCTCGGACCGCGGCGGGAGTCCCGGCTGGTGCCGCAGCGTCTCCACCGCCACGTCATTCAGACCGCGCAGATCGCTTCGGCGCGTGTCGGCGTAGACCGTGATCCGAACGCCGCCGGGAATGGGCGTCTGCACCGCCAGCAGCCCCTCGACCCCCTCCTGCCTAGGCCCGGCACAATAACGAGCCAGCGCGCCGTAGAATTCACCGGCCGCCGGCCAGCGCGCAAACGGCCCGGCGTCCGCGCCGTCGGCCTCGCCCGTGAACACCGCCGCCCGCCCCGTTCAGGGGGAGCCGGCAAGGGACGGGCCTTGCCGCAGCTCGCAGGAGTATGTGGCGCATACCGATCCGACGAATCGGGCATCGGTCTTCCAGATCACGGCGCTGACATTCACGCCCTACTTCCAGGTGCAATTCCTCTCCGCAGCCGACCGGCTGTACACGCTCAACGGGAGTACGAATTTGGTGGCAGGTGGCTGGCGGACCGTGCCGGGGCAGGTGCGGGTGGCGGGCACGGGCGGGCTCTGCACGCTCAGCGACACGAATGCGGCGGGCCTCGGCCGGTACTACCGGCTGCTGGTGGATCTGCCGGATGTGCAGAACTTTGCCGAACTTTCCGCCACCGCGGCGTTGGGGATGATCGTGGACCGGCACAACGATGCTGATTTTGTGGTGCTGGATGTACGCACCGCCACCGAGTACAACACCCTGCACATTCTGGGCGCGATCAACCGGGATTACTATGCCACCAACTTTCCCGCGCAGCTCAACGCCCTGGACAAGAACAAGGCCTACCTGATCCACTGCCGCACCGGCGGCCGCAGCGGCGTAACCTGCGGCATTATGCAAGGCTTGGGCTTCCACGAAGTCTACAATCTGCTCGGCGGTGTGGAAGCGTTCCAGACCGTCCCCGGCGCAGGCGCGTGGCTGGTGGGGCCGTGAGGGGGGGGGAACTGGAAATTCGAAACGGGAAACTTGCGGTGGACTGCAGGTCGGGTGTTATAGAAAAGAACATGGCTATCCGAGGTTCACTGGATGGTACATGGAACGCCTTACGGCGTCACTACAAACGGCTTAGAGCCAGCACGAAGCCGTTTGTAGTGTGCCCGTAAGGGCATGCGTGTCAGTATTCTTGCGCAACCAAACATTGCTGCATGTCCTTTGCGGCGATCTCGGACAGGCTTACTGTAGGGCGGACCTCCGTGTCCGCCGCAAAGGGACGGGGCCGGCACAGAGGCCGGCCCTCCATAGCCTTTCAAAACCGCAAAATGTCGAACAAGGAACGATGATTGTTGCGTTGGGAAAAAGATGTCGGCTGAGACAGCCGACTCTACAGTCTGGCGCTGTAGCGTTGGCTGCTTGGCCGCCACAGCCCCGAGCTCAGTCGAGGGGGCGACGGCGGATCCTCAGCCAACCAGACGAAGGAGCAGAGGACGGTCGGCTGAGGACAGCCGGCGCTACAGGCGGGGTAGAATTTGACGTTTCAAGTCAATGTATAACGCTATGCCACGGACTGAGTTACTGCAATTGTATCCTTGCTGTTCCTCCGTGATCAAAGATCTGGCGATGCCGATAGGCACCGGACACATCTTTTTCTTTACTTTCTCCACGTGAAATAATATGCTTCACGCCATGAACACACATAAGCCGAGATGGTTTCAGCGAAACTTGGAAACGGCGCTTCGCGTTATGCCTGTGAGTGTTGTCGTTGGCGCGCGACAAACAGGCAAATCGACACTCACGCAACTGGTGGCTCCAACGAGGGCCTGTTTCACCCTGGATGACATCGGTGTGCTCGATCAAGCCAGACGTGATCCGGATGCCTTGCTGGTCACGCGTCCCGTCACGCTGGATGAAGTGCAACGCGCGCCTGACTTCCTCCTGGCCGTGAAGCGGGCCGTTGACGCACGTCGCCAGGCGGGCGATTTCATCCTGACTGGATCCGCGAATTTGCTCCTGATGCACCATGTCGCGGACTCTTTGGGTGGACGGGCTGTCTATCTGGAACTACCGCCATTCTGTCCCGCCGAGTGGCAGGAACGTCCGGATGCGCTGGCGCCGTTGGATCGTCTGTTCTCTGTGGATTTCGATTGGCGAACATGGCCGGAAGAGGCGGGCGACTGGCCGACGTGGCTGTTGCGCGGAGGATTTGCGCCGGCGTTGCGGCTCGACGCCGATGCCGACCGCAGACTGTGGTTTGCCGCTTATACGCAGACCTATCTGGAGCGTGATTTGCGACAGTTGAGTGCTGTTTCCAGTCTGCCTGATTTCCAGCGACTCATGCTGCTCGCGGCGCAACGGACCGGAAAACTGCTGAACCAGGCCGATCTGGCTCGCGATGCCGCCCTCAGCCATCCAACCGCTCACCGCTACCTGAATCTTCTCGAAACAGGTTGTATCCTCACGCGCATCCGGCCGCTGGCGACTAGTTTGTCCGGTACGCTTGTGAAGGCACCGAGACTGTTTTGGTCCGATTGCGGACTCGCCGCAGCCCTTGCCGGGATTCGGTCGGCCGCCGATCTGACGGGGCGTATGGACGTCGGGTTCTGGTTGGAACAGACCCTATTCCAGACGCTGCAGTCGTGGCGCGCCATGGAACCGCAGCGACGCCGACTGCATTTCTGGCGGGACCGGACGGGGAACGAAGTGGACTTCATCCTGGAACAGGACGGCCATCTCGTGGCGCTGGAGGTGAAGGCGGGCAGTCAGGTGACATCGGCTGACGCGACCGGACTTCGCGCTTTCAGCGCGTCGCTGAAGAACAAGCGCGCGTTGCTTCGCGCGGTAGTGTTGCACGCCGGAAAAGCTCGTCCGCTGGATCGCGACATTTTCGCGCTGCCCTGGGGATGGATGGTTCCCAAGGTCTAGATGCAGTATCTCGGGGACAGGGAATCTGTGTCTAAACTATTGCAGCGCAAGCAAGATATTCCCGTCACACGTCGCCCTGGGCCAGCATCAGCGCCCACATTCCGAATAGTCGCCAGCAGATGTTCGGTAAGTAACCGCAACGATTCCCGATCTCCTCCGAGGTCAAATGCGCCCACTTTCATGGCATCGAGGTCGCCAAGCCGATTCAATCCAGTTCAATCTCATGTTTACACGTCACATCCTGTCGCGCTACACTGCATCTCGCCCGTGTTCCTGAGAAACGAGGCATAGATTCCCTGTCCCCGAGTGATTGCGAGTGATTGCCGAGATTGCGAAGGGCTTGCGGCCCTGTTTAATCGATGACGAGGACGACGACGAGGACGAGGACGATGGCCGGGACCGTGTGTTGGATGTTGAGCGTGGGTTCAGAGTAGAGGCGCGCCCGGCCCCTGGCGTCAGCCGATCCGTTCGCGGGCGCGGCGCTTGGCGCGGGTCAGCGGACTTTCCTCCGGCGCGGCGGGGGCGCCGTCGGACGGCGCTTGGGGCGGCGCGGATGCGGGGGTGGTGGCCGGTGTACTGAATTCAGGAACACGGCCGGCAGTGGCCGGTTCGGGTGGCGTTTGGGGCTGCGCATCGGACGGGGCCGGGGTCGGGGGCGCGACCCGCCGCCGCAGGCGGCCGTCGAGCCAGCCGGTCCGGCGCTCAAATACTTCGAATAGAAAGAGAAGCGCGGCCATCAGGTAGAAGAAGGGCGCCAGCGGAACAGGTCGCAGGCCGCGGGGAATCGCCTCCCAGACGCTTCCCACATCAGCGAGTTGTGTTCCGCCCGTCGCCTCGGCCAGCGCGGCAAGGACCGCCGCGCCGTCGGTGCCCGCTGCGGGGGCGTGTTCGGGTGAATAGGGGAGGCAGACCGGCGGCAACGACTCGGTGCGGCCATCCGGATAGGCCACCGTCGACAGCAGCGTCTCGCCGCCGGTCAGCGGGATGTCGAGGGCCATCGTGTCGGCCGTCCGCCACGGCAGCGGCAGACGCTCGGACCGCGGCGGGAGTCCCGGCTGGTGCCGCAGCGTCTCCACCGCCACGTCATTCAGACCGCGCAGATCGCTCCGGCGCGTGTCGGCGTAGACCGTGATCCGAATGCCGCCGGGAACGGGCGTCTGCACCGCCAGCAGCCCCTCGACCCCCTCCTGCCTAGGCCCGGCACAATAACGAGCCAGCGCGCCGTAGAATTCACCGGCCGCCTGCCAGCGCGCAAACGGTCCGGAGTCTGCGCCGTCGGCCTCGCCCGTGAAAACCGCCGCCCGCCCCGTTCCGTGCCGGCGCAGGGCGACCAGCGGCGCTTCGTTTTCATCACGGGTCACGGCGACCGCCGTCGCCTCGGGCTTGAGGTAGCAGAGGTTGTAGCCGCCGACGGGCGGCGCCTCGGACGGCAGCGCGTCGGAAAGCTGCGGCAGCGCTACGGTGAAGCGGGGCGCCACCGCGTTGGTCACCCAAGTGTTGCGCGCGACCATGAACGTGTCCTGGGCGAATAGCCGAGGCACCTCCTGCGCATTGTCGGTGAAGAAGCAGCGGCCGCCGCCGCGCTCGGCGATGTCTTTCAGCAGCGCCGCGTCGCTATCCGCCGGTGTCCCCAACCCCACCACGCTCACCGTGATCCCCGCCGCCGCCGCCGTTGCGATCAGCTCCTTGTAGTTGCCCGGCTCCTCCGAGTCGGCGGCGTCCGCGAACAGCAGGATGTGCCGGACGCCCGCCGCCGAGCCGTGAAGCTCCCGTGCCGCCGCTTTCAACGCCTCGTAGATGAAGATGCCACCGCCCATGGACTGAATGCCGAGGATGCGGCGTTCGTCTCCGCGGAGGTTATCGATCGGTGCGCGGTTCACAACCACGTGCGCCTGGCTGTCCACGGCGATCACGCCCATCTCGTCTTGGCCGCTCAGCATGTTGAGCACCTCCACCGTGCCGAGATTGGCCAGATCCATCTTGGTCTTGCCGCCCGGAACCGACGCCGACATGCTCCCCGACCGGTCGAGCGCCACGACGATGGCCATGGAGAATTTCCGGTGTTCGCGGCGCAGTTCCATCGTCACCGGCAGCGCGGGTTCCAGCGCCGATCGGTAGTAGCCGCCCACGCCGAAGGCGTTGCGGCCGCCGGTCAGCAGCAGCCCGCCGCCCGCGTGGCGCACCCAGGCCTCGATCATCTGCAGCGCGCCCGTGCCGATACGGTCCGCGCGGGTGTTTTCAATCACGACACCCGAATAGCCCGCGAGCGCCTCCAGGCCGTCGCCCAACGCCTCGGGCGCGCGAACCTCCACTTCGACGCCACCCGCCGCGAGCAGTTCGGGAAGCCGTGATCCCGGGCCTGAAACCACGCAGGCCAGCGGCTTGCCGCCCGCGACGCGCACCAGAAAGCGGGCCGTGTTGTTCTCGGGAATCGGATCAGGCGCCTCCCCGTCAACCGTCACGACATACCCGCGCACCGTGCCGCCGCCCGCCTCGGGCAGGTCGCGAAAAACGAGCGGGGAGAGTCCGCGTGGCAGGCGTCGCGTGCCCTGCGCGATCACCGTCGCGCCGCGCCGCAATGCAAAGGAGGCATCCTGCTCGACCGGCGAATCGACCCACGCCGTGACCAGCAGCGCCTCGCCCGCGCGTATTTCCTGCGGCGCATCCACGCGCGCCACGGCCGTGTCTCCCGCCCCGCCGCGCGTCTGCAGGCGGTAATCGATGGCGACACCGCGCGCGGCGGCCACCCCCGCCGCCTCCTGCGGATCGCGCCCCGTGAATCGGCCGTCGGAAAGAACCAGCACGCGTCCCGCCGCACCGGGGGGAATCAGCGAGAACGCGGCTTGAAGCGCGTCGGAGAGATTGGAGGCGTCGGGGTCATGCGCGGTCAGGAAGCCGCCGAAGGCCGACGTCTGCGGTTGATGCTCCACCGCCGCGCGTGTGGCGAAGGAGACCACGCCGATGCGGTCCTCGGCGCGGCGCCGCGCCTGCACGGTCTGGATCAGCGCCAGTTGCCGCCCCGCCGCGCCCGGCGGCAGGGAGGCGCTGCGGTCCGCGACCACGATCACCGTTCCGCCGCCCCGGCGCAGCAGCAGGGCCGGCTCCGCCAGCGCGATCACCGCCGCGGCATACACACACGCCCGCAGGGGGTTCAGGAATCGGCCCGGAAGCCGCCACATCCACAGCGCCGCCAGACAGGGCAGCGCGAGCAGTATGAGCACGGGTTGGAGGAGTGTAGGCATGGTTATCGTCTCGTCCCACCTGTGGTTGACGCCGTATCGATGGTCTTTCGTCCCAGCACGCCGTGATGGATGCCAGCCAGCAGCAGCGCCGCGAGGCCGGGCAGCCAGGCGAAGGAGCGGTGGGTGCGTTGAAGCCGTTCCCCGTCTTGCGCGCCCGACCAATGGCCGGTCATCCGGCCGCGCAGATCGGATTCGCCCGGCGCGAACAGGTTGACCGCGAACGGTTCGGTGCCGCCGTCGGGCAGCCTCATGCGGTAAAGGCCGGGAACCGGCGGCGCCCAGATGGCGCGGCCCGCGTGCGTGCGGAGGGTCAGCGTGCCGCCCGGCGTGTCGAATACCGCCTCGGTCGCGCCGCGTCCCGCCATGAAGGGGGCCGCCACGCCTGCGCGGAGATTCTGCGAGGCTGGACCGGGCTGCGCCTCGGCGCACGCCTGCGCCAGATTCCAGATCAACGCGGGCCAGGCCGCCGTCCGGTAGAGGGCGTCGCCCGCGCCCGTGGTCACGAGGTGCATCACCGGCGCCCGGCGCGGGGGCGCGTCAAAACTCAGCAGCGGCGAGGAACCCGCAAACAGCAGAACGCGTCCGGGGAGGGTGTTGGTTCCCGCTGGCCACACCAGCCCGTCAAAGGAGAGTCCTTCGAGCAGCGGGTGCGAGCGGTCGGCCAGATAGGGGCCGCGCACCAGGCGAGGCGCTGCAGGAGCCGTGAAAACCACCTGCCAGGGGGCGTTCGCCGCGCTGCTGTCCTCCGCCGCGCGATCGGTGAAGACGATCTGCGGGGCGGATGCATCGGCGCGAAACCGCCCCGTCGCCGCCAGCGCGCGTTCCACGGTCCGACGCAAGCCAGCGTCGGCAATCCGCACGGTGGACGCCACGGGGCGGGGCGTAACCGGCAGCAGCATCGCGCGGTTGTCGGTTTCGAGAGCGTCGGGCTGCAGCGTGACCGACAGCGCGGGCGTATCGGGCGGCAGATCCAGCGTCAGCCTACCCCGTCCGCCGTTGCTGAGATCCACCGCACCTTCGAACAGCGTCTGTTCGCCGTCTTTCGCGAGGGCCGTGATTCGCACCGGCGAGCGCGTCCCCTCCGGGCGGGCAAAGCCGGCGACCTCGACCAGAAGCGCCTCCGCGCCGCCGTCGCGCCGCGACCGGTCGGCATAGGTGATGCCCGTGTTGGCCTCGATCGAACCAAAGGCCAGCCAGCGGACGCCGGGCCGGAGCGCGTCGCCGCCGGGCGGCGGCCGGTCGGTGAGGACGAGCACGTCGTCGGTCTTTTCCGACAGCTCGCAGGCGCGGGCCAGGGAGGCCTCCAGGGTGTCGGAGGGGCCGAGGCAAACCGTCTCGGCCAGCCGCGCCGCCGCCTGGGCGGGTGGTACTGTCCCGGCCGATTCGGGGCCGCCCGCGCCAGCGAGGATCAGCCGCACCCGCGCATAGCGGCTGCCCCGGACTTCGGTTCGCATCGCCCGCACCGCCCGATCCTGCGCCGATGCGCCGGAGGCGTCACGCGCGGTCATGGAGACCGAGGTGTCGAACACCACGGTCAACGCGCCCAATCCCGGCCGCAGCACGTGCGGACCGAGCGCTGCTGCCACCAGCGCGGCCAGCACCGCCAATTCGAGGTAGAACAGCGGCGGCAGGCGGAGGCGGTCGCGGTGCAGGCCGCCCTGACGCGGACGGACCGTCTGCTGCCACAGCATCAGGCTCGACACCGGACGCCGCCGGAACCGGGCGCGGAAGGTGTAAATCGCCACCAGACCGACCAGCGCCGCCAGCCCCGCCAGCGCGTATGGAAAGGCGAACAACATGCTAGACAGCCTCCAGCAGGCCGCAGGTTTCAAGCGCAGCGAGACGGCCGCCCTCGGCCATCCGTTCAGCCGTGACCGGCGCGAACGCCGCGCCGCAGCCGCGGCAGGCGGTGCTCCATCCGTCGCGGAGCCGCGCCAACGCCGCGACATACGCCGCGCAGGCCGTGGCATCAACCAGCAGGTCGGCCCGCCCGCCCGTCTCGACGTCCTCCAGCCGGTGCGGGCCGCGCCAATCCGGCGCCTCCTCCTCGCGCGTCAGAAGCTGGATGACGGTGAGCGCCGCTGCGCCATCGGCAAGTCGCCGTAGCACGGCGGCCGGTTCGGTGGGCCACAGCAGATCGCTGATCAGCACGCGCACGCCGTGTCGCCGCCACGCGGGCGGGGCGTTCAGGAGTGCGGCGTCGGGCGACGCGGCCGCATCGAAGTCCGGCTCCTGCCACACGGCCGGATCATGGCGCGAGCCGATCAGCTCGTCCACCCGTTCACCCGCGAGCCAGACCGTGTGGCTGCAATGCGCGTTGTCCGCCGCCGCCGCGCAGGCGGCGGCCAGCGACACGGCGGCGGCGGCCTTGGCCGTTCCCTCCAGCCGCATCGAGCGCGAGATGTCGAGCACCAGATCCACATGCGGCGCGACCTCCTCGCGGAAGAGGCGGACGACCTCCTTGTCGCTCCGGGCGTACACGCCCCAGTCCAGATGGCGCAAGTCGTCGCCGGGATGATAGTCGCGGTAATCATGGAAATCGAGCGACGATCCCGCCTGCACGCCCAACCGCACGCCGTTGCGGCCGCGCAGCGCCGCGCGCGGGAGCGCCAGCCGGTAGCGGAGCCCGAGCGCCCGTCCGGTCAGCAGACTCTCTCGTAGGGTCGTCGGATGGACCATGATTTCTATCCTCTTATGCGCCCGGCGTCAGCGGCGGGGGAGTCTTTTCGGAATCGCCGCCAACCTGCTTCGGTGCGAACCGCAGCAGGGCGGCGCTCAGCCCCGGCAGGTTGGCCGCCACGGCCATCGCGGCCCAGATTCCGGCGCCAAGTGCCAGCGGGACGACCTCCGGCTGTTTTTCGCTGAACACGGCGAAAACATTGCCAAAGAGCCACGCCGCATCACGTCCAGCCTTCAAATCCCCCAGCGCAGCCAAAGCGGGCAGCGCCCAGCCGAGGATTATCATCACGCCCGCGACGACCCCGGCCAGGCGGTAGGTGACCCATCGGTGAAAACCAAACAGCCACACCGCGCGGACGGACCAGACATAGGCGATCAGATAAAACAGAAAGCCCGACAACCGCCCGGCATTCATGTCGTCGGAGGATTTGCACCACGACAGACCGCTGTTCTCGCACAGCGTTACGATCCCGACGGAAATCGCGCCCGGCAGCAGCGCCCAGATCATCCCGTTCTCGGCCCCTGAAAAGAGCAGAAACTGGTGGATGCGGGTCAACCGATAGGGCGAGACCTCGCCCAGCACCCGCCTGCTGTAGCCCGGCGCAAACGAGGCGGCGATGCCGGAGAGCACTGCCGTGACGCTGATGCTCACGATTGACCACGCATAAACAAATCCCATCTCCGTTTTCAGCCACGCGGTCACACCGGCGATGCCGCCCCACACGAGCCACAACCCCGTGACCCAGAACCGCACCGGGGGGGCGCGGTTGGCGGGTGGCGGCATGATCAACGACGTGGTCGCCGCGCGCAGGAGCAGGCACACGCTGGCACAGCCGGCGACAAACAACGCCGGCCACACGCAGCCGGACCACGTCGCGAACGAGATGTGCCGGCCGAACGAGACCATCGCCGCGCCGCTCCCGAATACGATTCCGACCAGTGTGCTCTGGAAGCCGAGCGCGCTGAGCAAGATGATCACTCGGAACACGCGCGAGGTCGAGACGGCGGCGAGGAAGAGGCCCTCATACACGCAGCAGATCGCGACGCAGATCAGCATCAGCGTCGCCAGCAGGGCTTGAAAGACATCCAGCCCGCGCAGTAAGTATGAAAGCGACAGGAAGGGGAGCGCGGCGCTGGCGAAGAGAAGGATCAGAATGCACGCCGCCGCCGTCTTGCCATCCACAAACTGCCGCGGCTTTAGGATCGTCGTATATTGCAGGTCGAGATGTTCGCCGCTTCGCTCAGCCCCCATCCGGATGCCCACATAGAAGGGCGCGCAGAACAGCAGCAGCACGGTCAGCACGAAATAGACCGACTGAAACACCTCTTTGCCGAGACCCTGTGCTCCTAGGGCGATCCCGTTCTGCAAACTGCTGCGTGAGCTGAGCAGCACGATGGCGACGGCGATGAGCGCCACCGCCAGAAAGCCGATCAGCCCCGCAGCCACGAGTCGGCTGCGCACCATTTGCCGCAGTTCTTTCAGCGTCACCGGATTCATCACGTCGCTCACGCTCATGCCAAATCTCCCTTGGTCACCTGCATAAACACGTCCTCCAGACCGACTTGCTCCTGACGGAACTCGGAGACGCGCACGCCCCGCTGAATCAGCGCGGTCAGGATGTTGGCGGCGGCCTCGCCGCCAGCCGCGACTTCGGCCACACACCGGTCGCCGCGGATCTGCGCCGTCGTCACGCCGGGTATTTCCAGTAAGATCCTGATCAGCACGTCGGGCGTCGGCGTCAGCGCCCGCATCAGCACCCGCTGCGTCAGTTGGCCGCCCCCCGCCAGATTCGCCACCGTGCCGTTGCCCACCAGCACGCCGCGCTCGATGATCACCACGCTCGAGCACATCTCGCCAAGTTCCGCGAGGATGTGCGAGCTGATGAGCACGGCCTTGCCGCTTTCGGCGAACGCCCGTACCAGCTCGCGCAGTTCGATCCGCGCCCGCGGGTCGAGGCCGTTCGCCGGCTCGTCCATCACCAGCAGCGACGGCCGGTGGACCAACGCCCGCGCCAGGCTTACGCGCTGCTTCATCCCCTTGGAGAGGCTCTTGAGTGTCTTGTCGCGGATCGGCTCCAGTCCGGTGAAGGCCTCGACCTCGCCCACCGCATCGCGCAGCGCCGCGCCGCGAAAGCCGAAGGCGCGGCCGAAAAAGTCCACGTATTCGTGCGCCGTCATGTCGGCGTGTTCCGGCAGCGCGTCGGGCATGTAGCCGATCTGCAGCCGCCCCGCCTCGGGAAAGTCCGAGACCGACACGCCGTCGATGAGCACATCGCCCGACGTCGGTTCGTCGAGTGTGGCGAGAATGCGCAGGGTTGTGGTCTTGCCCGCGCCGTTAGGGCCGACAAACCCCACCACCTCGCCCATGCCGAAGGTGAACGACACGCCGTCCACCGCCTTCACCTTGCCGAAATGCCGAACCAGATTGTTGATTTCAATGGACATGGTCGCCTCAATACTTTCCGGCCACAAGGGCGCGCGCCGTCTCCTTGGCGCGGAATCCGGCCAGGGGGTTTTCCAGAAACGGACAGCCGTCGAGCACCGCCACATAGGTGCCGGGGCCGGGCTCGTCGAGTCCGTCAAGCTGCTTTTCCGCCCGTTCGGCACGCTCGGCCAGCCCCCAGCCGGGGAGCGGCGATGCAGCGACGGATCGCAGTCCTTCATAGGCTGGCGGTGCGCCAGCCGTGCGCGGACCCTCCGAGACCAACACGCGTTTTTCGCCGGGTTTCAAATCGCGCGTTTCGTAGATTCGCCCTTCGCGGTCGCACAGCCGCAGCCTCAGGATCGGCGCGCCCAGCGCGTTGACCACCTCGGTCTTGCCGTCGCGAGGCGCTTCGACGAGCAACCGCTCGACGCGCTCTTCACTGCGACGCAGCCGGAAAAACGAGGGCAGGCGCGGCGTGACCCATCCACTGACAAAGTGCTGATCCTGCCCGCTCTCGATCTGCCCACCCTGCACGTCCGAAATCGGCGACACCTCGGTGCCGCGGTCGAAATGAAGCCCGTCCCGGAGCGAGGTCGGCGCATACACCCCCAGCGCACCGAGCGTCACCGCCCGCCGCCGCGGCTGATCGAGCAGCGTTACGGCCTGCCGCCGCAGGGCCGGTGTGATTCCCTCCGACACGAGCGCATAGACCAGGATCGCCGCGCTGAACAGGATGGATATGGCCGGTACCAGCGCCAGCAGCCAGATCCGCCGGTTGGCGCGTCCAGTGAAGATCACCGCGCCGGGCCCTGCGATTAGCACGAACGCCAGCAGGATGAGAAGGAAGCGATTGACGGGAACATGGATGTTGGCGGTCACGGGGATTTCGGTGATCAATGAGCCGGCATTATCTCGGAAGAACATCGGGTGTCGGGCGGCGTACCAGGAGCTGCAGAGACGGACGAGGGTTTTGCTCGTGAAAGCCGTGAACTCGCCGTGGACGGTGGCGGAGACAACGCCAAAGCCGTACGCGGCCTCGACATAAGTCTCGCCCTCCAGAGGCCGGTCTGCCCGGCTGCCGGTCTCGGTCCACCCTTCGGGAATCTCCTTCACTCCCGCAAAGGTGACCCGACCGCCGGCCGCCACGTAGGCCCGCAACGCCTCTCGCGCCTCGGCAGGCATCTTCTCGTAGTCGGCTGCGGCGATCACGCATCCGTCGAACGCACTAAAGGCCAGCCAGTTCTTCGGCCAGCCCGCGCCTTCGCCCTCGAAACGGAAGGGATTGAGATTGTCTATGTTCGCGCGGGTGAAGCACTGGCCTATATAGGTCTCCACCGAGGTCACCGACATTGAGTGGCGGGAATGTCCTGAGCTTGACGCGGCCGGTGCGCACTCAATCAACCGGGTCTTCAGCCCCTCGGCCGACAGCCCTTTCGATACGAGCACCGACGGTGTCTCGCTGCCCCGATAGGTCTCGAATGACGGTGAAGAGGTGGGCTGCTCCACCCGCGGCTTGCCCCTGACGCGAATGCCAACCGTGCCCGATCCTCCCATTCCAACCGGAGGTTGGATCAGGGAGACCTCGGCCCGCGTGCCGGGTCCGACCACCACCGTTTCTGAAAGCGAATTCAGCCCCGCTGACCCCGAATAGATCTGGCCCGGGATTTCGAGCGTCACCGTGTGCGTCTGCGGCGTGGGATTTTCAATCACAAAGCGACGCTCGACGGCGCCGTGCCCCCAGATGTTGGGGCTGAGCGTCAGGTCCGTGAAGGTCAGCCCGCCCGGCAGCGTCGAGCCTTGGGCCGCAGCCCACCCCGCCGCGAACACCACCGCCAGCGCCTGTTTCAGGGGCAACGGATTGCGGATCAGGTAGTCGCTCACGCCTTCACCTCCACTCCCTGCGGCAGCCGCATCCCGGCCGGATCGAGCGCCGCCGCCAGTTCCTGCGACAACGCCGACGCCGTGACCTGGTCCAGCCGCGCTTGGTAATTGAGGATCAGGCGGTGATTGAGCACCGGCTCGACCAGCATCTTCACGTCCTCGAAGCCCACCGACGGCCTGCCCGCCAGCAACGCCGCCGCACGCGCCGCCTCGGCCAGCGCGATCGCCGCGCGCGGCGAGGCACCGTAGCGCACATACGTTCGGACCCGCGGCGTCGCCTCGGCGGCGCCGGGGTGGGTGGCGGTGACCAGCCGGGCGATCCAGCGGGCGACGGCCTCGGGAAGCGCCACCCGGTCAACCGTGGCAAAGCACTGCTCCAGCGTCTCTTGCGGCAGCGTCCAGGAGGCTTCGGGAACCGTTCCGTGGCGGCGTCCGGTCAAGATGTCGAGCAAGGTCTCGGCGGGCAGGTCGCCGACGTTGAGCCGAAACAGAAAGCGGTCCAACTGTGCCTCGGGCAGCGGGTAGGTGCCCTCCAGCTCGATCGGGTTCTGGCTGGCCAGCACGAAGAACGGCGCGGGGAGCGCTCGCGTGGTTCCCAGCAGCGTGACCGTGCGCTCCTGCATCGTTTCCAGCATAGCGGACTGCGTCTTGGGCGAGGCGCGGTTGATCTCGTCGGCCAACAGGACATTGCAAAAGACCGGTCCGGGCTGGAACACCAGATCGCGCGAGCCGGAGGCCGTCTGCTGCAGGATGTGCGAGCCGAGGATGTCGCCCGGCATCAGGTCGGGGGTGAACTGGATCCGCTTGAAGCGGAGGCGCAGGATGTCGGCCACGGCCTTGACCAGCGCCGTCTTGCCCAGTCCCGGCAACCCTTCAAGCAGGATGTGCCCGCGCG
>JBIJDW010000029.1:0-15239 GCA_044343885.1 Kiritimatiellia bacterium | reverse complement strand
CGAGGTGCGTGCCGGAACGGGCGGACAAGAGGCGGCGCTCTTCGCGGGCGACCTGTTCCGCATGTACAGCCGCTACGCCGAGAGCCGGGATTGGAAAGTGGTGGTCATGGACGCCAGTCCGAGCGAAATGGGCGGGTACAAGGAAATCCTTTTCATGGTCGCCGGGGAGGGTGCCTACGGAACGTTCCGGCATGAGAGCGGCGGGCACCGCGTCCAGCGGGTCCCGGTGACCGAGGCGCAGGGCCGGATCCACACCTCGGCGGCTACGGTGGCGGTCTTTCCCGAGGTCGACGAAGAGGATGACATCGAGATTCCGGCCGACGAGCTGCGCATTGACATCTTCTGCGCCGGCGGGCATGGCGGCCAGGGGGTCAACACCACCTATTCCGCGATCCGAATCACGCACGTGCCCACCGGCCTGGTGGCGCAGTGCCAGGATGAGCGCTCGCAACACCGAAACAAAGACAAAGCCATGAAGGTGTTGAAGTCCCGCTTGCTGGATCAACGCCGTCAGGCCGAGGAAGCCAAACAGGGGCAGACCCGGCGCGACATGATCGGCTCCGGGGATCGCAGCCAGCGGATTCGCACCTACAACTTTCCACAAAACCGAATGACCGACCATCGGGTCGGTCTCACGCTCTACAGCCTCGACCGACTGATGGAGGGCGGACTGGGCGAACTCCTCGACACCCTGCAGAAACACGCTCAAGGCCTCCGGCTGGAAGCGGAGATGCAATCTTCCCTATCCCCAAAAAAAGCTGAATGATCGGAATGATCGCGTGATTGCCACTTCAAAATTGACCAAACGATTTGGGGCCGACATCTTGTTCGATGCCGTCAGCGTTAAATTCACCCCCGGCAACTGCTATGGCTTGATTGGCGCCAATGGATCTGGAAAATCCACGTTCATCAAGATATTGGCCGGCTTGATGCCCTCCAGCCAGGGCGAAGTGAGCATCGGGAAGGGCTGCACGCTGGGATATCTGCGTCAGGATCATGCCGAATTTGACGATGTCGCGATCCTCGATACGGTGCTCATGGGGAATGCCAATCTCTGGGCGCTTCATCGCGAGCGCGAAACGCTCTATTCCAAGGATGATCTCACCGAGGCCGAACAGATCCGCAGTGGCCAGGTTGAGGATGAGTTTGGCCAAGCGGGCGGGTACACCATGGAAGCCGATGCCGCCAAGCTGCTGGACGGCCTCGGCTTCACCGAAGATGTCTTTGCGAGGGAGATGAAAACCCTGCAAGGGGGGTTCAAGCTCCGGGTGTTGCTGGCGCAGGTGCTCTTCGCCCATCCCGATGTCCTCCTGCTGGATGAACCCACCAACCACCTGGATTTGGAATCCATCGAATGGTTGGTGGAGCTGCTGAAACGGTACGAGGGGACGGTCATCGTCATCTCCCATGACCGCTTCTTTCTGAATCAGGTGTGCACCCATATCGCCGATCTGGACTACCACGAGATCCGCATGTTCACCGGGAATTACGATGACTTCACGATCGCGAGCCTGGAAGCGCGCGAATTGCGAGAGAAGTCAAACAAGAAGCTGGAAAAGCAGATTCACGATCTCAAGACCTTCATCAGCCGGTTCAGCGCCAATGCCTCCAAGGCCAGACAGGCAACCTCTCGCCAGAAATTGCTGGGCAAGATTGAACTGGAGACCGTGAAGCCAAGCTCGCGGGTGTCCCCGTATATCCGCTTCAATCCCAGGCAGCGGCTGGGCGACAAGGTGATCCGGGTCGAACGTATCTCCAAGGGCTATGATCGCACACTGTTTCAGGACTTCTCCTGCGAGATCATGCCCAGGGAGAAGATCGCGATCATTGGCAAAAACGGCGTGGGTAAGACCACGCTCCTAAAAACCTTGTGCGGTCTCATCCCGCCCGATTCCGGATCCGTGGTCCTGGGCAACACCATCCAGTTCAGCATCTTCCCGCAAGACCCCGGCGAGGTGCTGGACCCGAGCATGCAGGCGCTGGACTGGCTCAAGCAATATGCGGACGAGACGACCAATTCCGAGAGCGAGCTCCGATCGTTCATGGGGCGCATGCTGTTCAGCCGGGACGATGTCTTCAAGCGCATCGAGGTGCTGAGCGGTGGCGAGAAGGCGCGGCTCATTTTGGCGCGGAACATGTTGGAAGGCGGCAACGTGATGATCCTGGATGAGCCGACCAATCACCTGGATCTGGAGTCCATCGAGGCGCTGAATTTTGCGTTGTCCGAAACCGGATGCACCATTCTCTTTGTGTCACATGATCATCGCCTGATCGGGTCACTGGCGACGCGGATTTTCGAGATCAAGGATGGTCAGGTTCTGGTTCGCTCGGGCGAACAATAGGGCTTGCCGGTCGGGCGGCCGGAGAAGGAGACGTCATGAACGCGCTCGATAATGTAAGAGGCATCTTGGTCAATCTGCTGTTTCTGCTGGGCTTCGTGACTCTGTGCGCCCTGCTGCGCGAGGGGGCCGCACGGCGGCACGACGTCTCCGCGTGGAAAAGCGGCGTGCTCTTCGGCGCCATGGCGGTGGTGACGATGCTCGTGCCGTCCATCTCGACCGTGGATCTGATTTTCGATACGCGGGCCGCCGTCATCGGCACCGCCGGCCTGATCGGCGGTCCCTTGACGGCGCTGATCAGCCTTCCCCTGCCCATTCTCTATCGGATCGGCATAGGCGGGTTCGGCGTGATCCCCGGACTCTGTGAGCTGGTGCTGCCGGGGCTTCTCGGCGCCGCCTGCCACGTCGTCTTGGCGCGGCGCGGCGCGGCGCTCACCCTGCCGCGCATCCTGGCCGCCAGCGTCGGGGTCGGAACGATTCCACATCTCCTGATCTTCGCGTCTATTATGACGTTTGCGCCACAGTATGCCGCGAACATCGAGACCGGCAATCTGCTCATCATCGTGGGCGGCACGGTCGTGGCGATGGCGCTGCTGAGCGCGCTGATCGTGCTGGAGAAGAATCACGCGCACGCCATGTCCAATCTGGCCGACGCGGAGCGCCGCATGCTGCACTCCCAGAAAATGGCCGCCATCGGACAGTTTGCGCGCCGGGTGGCGCACGATATCGTGAACACGCTGACCGTGGTGAACGGGAATGCTGAATTCGCCAAGCAGATGGCGCCGGAAAACGCCACCGTGCAGGCGCTCATGGACGAGATCATCTCGGAGACCGGAAGCATGTCGAATCGGAGCTGCGACCTGCTGGCCTTTGCCCAGCCGGAGTCAGGCAACGCCCTGACGCTGGACAGCGGACGGCTGGTCTCGGGCATCCGGCCGATGCTCGCGAGCGCGCTCGGCAGCGAAGTGGAGGTCGTGGTCGAGGTCGATCCAGACGCGGGGCTGGTGAAGGTCGATCCCGCCCGGATCGAGCAGGCGCTCCTGCATCTGGCGGTCAACGGAGCGGAGGCCATGTCGATGCGCGGACGCCTCGCCCTCCGCGCGGCGCGCGCCGATCTGTCCGATCAGGAGCGACAGCGGCTGGAGGCGGGCACGCTTCCGCGGGATCGCCACGCAGGCGACTTTGCCCTGATCACCGTGACCGACACGGGCTGCGGCATGACGTCCGAGCAGTTGTCACATATCTTCGAACCGTTCTACTCAACCAAGACCGCGCGCTCCAACGCCGGACTGGGCCTCGCCACGGTGTACAACATCGTCAAACTTCACAATGGGCACATCGACGTTCAATCGCAACCCGGTCACGGTACGACGTTCTTGATCTACCTGCCCGCCTGCCCGCCAAAAGGCAAACCGACATGAACAAAACATCTACACCACGGAGACAGGTAGCCGCAGCCGAATGGAGCAGCATGAATATGAAAACAAAATACGACACCGAAGAGGGGAAGCAGGCGCCTTCACCACCACCCCCGGCCGTTCTTGAGTTGGTCGCTTTCTTCTTGCGGAATGGTTACGTGCGCCGTCACAACTTTGCGCGCTATGCGGCCGTCGGCTGCATGAAGTACAAGAAGGGCTACGAGGTCAGACTTGTGGCAAACGATGATGCGGAGCTGGCGCGTATTCTTTTGCTGCTGAAGGACTCAGGTTTCAAATCGGGGCGTCCGTATCGGAATCGCAAGACAGGCGGTCAATACCGCGTGCCGATCTACGGCCGCGAGCAGGTTGCCCGCTTTCTGAGGATCGTAGAGGAATGGGGAGAAAGGCTAGTGGCTGAAAGGAACTGATGCCATGCCAGCGGTAATGATGAAGGAAGAAGCGCATAAATTGGTGGACCGTCTGGTGTACGAACTCTACGGCCTGACGGAAGAGAAAATCAAAATTGTGGAAGGCGAATGCTGACGATGAGACTGTGAGGCGTTTGCAAAACCTCCTTCGTCGGTTTTGCAAGCGCAGTCTTCAGAAGCCAGAATTCGGTATTCAGAATTGTAACCCTCTCAAGGCGGCAAACCGTTCCCGCCTCACCGTCAGGTGACACTTCGATCCCGCACACCAAACCCACCAGGTCGTGCCATGTTGCAACCTTACCCCGAATTGAGAAACACCCAACGCCAAGGCCCGCCCCTAATTCGTCCCCGTCCATCAGTAAAGAAAACCAAACAGCCAGAGTGGGATGCGGGTGCCGACACCGGTCTCGATGTCGTCGAGCGCGAGGAACGCGCGTTCGCGGCCGCGGATTTGCCGTGCGGTCTTGTTGCGACCACCGATCTCGAAGATCAGATCGGTATCGGTCGCAAAGTCGCCCTGTTCCGGAACCCGCAAGGCATGCACGGGCGCCACCGATTGCGCGAAGAATGTCTCCCGCACAGCCCCGATGTCCGCCCGGCCGGACGGCTGCAGCGCATAGGCTTCGTTAACATCGCCCAGATAGATCTTGCTTGGCTTTTCCATGGACTTGATTGCCCGCCCCGTCTTGCCAAAGACCATAATGAGACCCGCATCTTCCAGATAGCCCAGATAGGTTTTGAGCGTGCGGTCGTCCGCGATGTCCAGCAGCCGCCGCAGTTTCGCAAGATCCGGCGTCAACGGCACGGACCCGGCAATGGCCGACAACAGCATCTTGATGCGCGCAATGCTGCCCCCGGTCAGTTGCGGGTGAACAGCCGGCAAATCGCTTTCGATGGCTGTGTGCATGTTTTGTTCGAGCGTGGCGCGGAATATCTCGCGGTCTTCATACTCGAAGTAGTAGGGGTAGACGCCGAAGTGCAGATAGTCCCGGAATACACCGAGGGGCTTTACCCCGGCTGCGGCCAATGCGGACACGAGTTCCTGCGCGATCGTTTCGTGCTTCTCCAGCAGGTCATCGAGCGAGAGGATCGGCAGCGACAGACCTAAGCGCATCTCCAAGAATTCACGGAATGACATCCCGTGCATGCGGTAGATCACGGCCCGCCGCGAGAGATCGTGACTACCCTTTCGAATCTGCATCATGGAACTGCCGGACGCCACCACCGTCAGTTCGGGGAACGTATCGTAGATGCTCTTCAAGTCCCGGGACCACGCCGGGTATTTATGGATTTCATCGACGTACAACCGTCGGCCGCCTTGCCCGACAAATTCGCTGGCGATCTCATACAGCGGCACCTGACGAACCGCGAAGTGGTCCAGAGGAACGAACAGCGTTTCCCGGGACGACGCAATATCCGCGTCGCGATGCAGCACGTGTTGCACCAGCGTCGTGGTCTTGCCGGTTCCCCGCTTGCCGGCGATGATCGAACACCGCCCTTTCAATTCCACACCGCGAATGAAATAACGCTGGTACGGCCGATTCAAAAGCCGGATCAGATGTCGGCTGAGCACAAACAAGTCATCGAGCATAAGACACCCCCTGACGTCATGGATTCGACTCCGCATCACACGCGCATATAATAGTATCGCATTCCATATATTGCAATAACTGATATGTAACGCATTCCATGCTCTTCTTTGCGTGCTTTGCGTCTTGGCGAGAAATCTTCTCTTCCAACTCCCAATCCTCCGGCCCCTTCCATCAGTTGCTGTTGGGAGGCTCGTCCCTAATCCGCCCCTTTCGGAGCGCCTCCAACACGGTCCAATCGGCGCCAATCTGGACCGCCTTTTGAACATTCCCAAGTTCAAGCCAAGCCGCCGTCAACCTTCGTTCAGGCGTGCCAAAACCAAACGGGGCATTCAAACCCCATAACTCGTCATCCGGGCCCGCGGCTCCCTGTCTGCGTGCCTGCCTGAGCGAGCACGCTCGCAGTCAGTCGTACGCGCACAGGCAGGCGTTCAACAACATTATCCCACATGCGACAAGAATACGGCTTGTATGCCAACAGCAACCGGCATATACTTTGCCGCACAAGGAATAAAACGCTATTCGTTGGACATCGGAAATATGACCGAAAGGATTGTCACTTGAGCACCATGCTGAAACGAGGGCTCCGCGCGGTGATGGCAACCTTGTGCCGGTTTACCGATAAGCGGCCCAAGACGACCTTTGCCACGAAGGGCATCTTCATGGGATGGTCTGCAGTCTTGCTCGGTTACGTGAACATCAAGTTGGCGAAGCCGCTCTGGTGGCAAGACGATTTCCGTAGTTGGCTAGCAGAACACCCGCTCATTGTGGTGGGCATGCTGGGATGGCCACTATGCACATCGTTTCTCATGAGTTGGATTTCTGATTTGTTTGACGGTTATCGTAAGTACCACACTATGACGGCTGAATCCTGGCATACGTTTGTCAAGTTGCTCAACGATGTGGTGGGGGAGAAGACCAAGCGCTTCGGCGAGTTTGCCCGCAAGATGCCTGCTGGTACCAAGCGAGCTGAAGCATTCATGTCTATCACC
Source organism: Kiritimatiellia bacterium (assembly GCA_044343885.1). GTDB lineage: Bacteria > Verrucomicrobiota > Kiritimatiellia > RFP12 > JAAYNR01 > VGWG01. The sequence goes on along the minus strand of JBIJDW010000029.1, from coordinate 8,473 downwards.
CAACCGGATTCTCAAATTGAACATCTCGTGCGCAACTTGCGGCAACTCCTCGTTCACCTGACCGGAGACCACACACTCCGCGTTGTGTTGGTTCCGATTGAGAAGGACGTCCCGCAGCCTAACCCGATTTTCGAGCCGAAGAACGCTGTTCCACCGGCAGACCTCTTTGGGCGCGATGCGAAACGAACACTTTTCTGCAAGTGCGCTGCTGCCAGGTGCGCCATCGTGATTCCTGATATCGCTCAAGAATTGGGACGCAAGGGGAAGAGACGCAGGTATGTTGCAAGCACCATTTCTGAGGATAGTTACGGCTCGATCATGTGTCAGCCGTTGATTCACCCATACTGCAATCAGGTGTTGTTCTGCCTCAGCGTCAAGTCCGACCACAAAGAGATCATAACCGAAAACTTCAGGCAGAAGCACCTCTTCATGGTTGATTCGTTTGCGGAGCGCGTCTTGTTGGAGGCCAGTCTCGGTATGATTCGGAAGGGAGCTGAGGAATGAGCAAGGTGACAGAGCCGGTCGTAATCAGGGGATCTACATCCGACGAACTGGAGCGGGATCTCGCCCGTTTCCACGATGAGCTCCGGCGGGAGTTTGCCAAGTACCATCAACGCGAGTTCAGGGATCACCGCACAGTGGGATGGTTCATTCGTTGGCTCATGACCGACGAACCGAGTGGTATCGGAATCTGCCCAACAACCAAGTCCAACGTACGCGCTATCGCGCGTCGTTGACTTATTCGTTAGAGCAGCATGAATATGGAACAGACTAACCTATACTACGCGGCGTGGTGGCGACGTTTCGCTGCTTTATGGATTGATGCCCTTGTCCTTCTGCCGTTCAGCATCCTTCAGATCGCACTCGGAAGACTTTCGCCGCGCCTGTATGCGGCCCTACTGATTCCCTTTGGCTTGTTCTTCACCGGTTACCTCATATTCTGCCACGGTCGATGGGGCATGACCGTCGGGAAGCGGGCCCTCGGCATTCGCGTCTGTACACTGGAAGGGAAACCGATATCCTGGCGTCAAGCGTTCCTGAGGAACGCCGTCGATATCGTTATCATGGTTCTTTTCTGGGTTGCGATGCTCCCTGCCTATCTACGGATTCCCACTGACGGCTACGCCGAGCTCACAACGCGAGCGCGTTTCGATCTTGTCAGAACGTTCTGGCCCGCGTGGTACCCGCTCGTCATGAAGGTGGAACAGGGGTGGATCTGGAGCGAATTTATAGTCATTTTGTTCAACAAACGACGCCGTGCTTTACACGACTTCATTGCGGGGACGATTGTCGTTCAGAAGAAACCGACTCGTCGCCAAGCAATGGCCGTGGACCCATACAGCATTGACTTCTCAAAGGAAATGAAAAGATTACAGAAGCTCTAAAAGGGATGAAACTGAACCGGTTACGGCTAGATTCGCACGCACCCAATGGTGAACCGACCCCATTTGCATAACCGATTGCCATCCAAACCTTACAGCCTCACAGTCTTACAGCCTTCTTTATTCTAAAACCGCCGCTGCGAGACCGCTGGTTTTGGCCGCCAGCGGCGGTGGGCCCAGAGGTATTGCTCGGGATAACGCCGGATATACTCGGCGAAGTGCCGATTGATGGTGTCCAAAATGGTCACGGTGTCGCGCTCGCGATCTCCCGTTAGCTCGAAGGTCAGCGGTTCGGAGAGCACCCCATGGTAGCGGAGCGGTCCGGTGCGAACGAAGGCCCCGACGACCATCGGGTGGCCGGTGGCCAGGTAGAGACGGGCGGGCGACGTGTGGATGCTGGCGGGGCGCCCCAGAAAATCGAGCCAGATGCCGTGGCGGCCCGCGTGCTGATCCGCGACCAGGGCCAGAATCCGCCCCTCCTTCCACCGTTTGATCAGTGAGGAGGAGAATCCTTTCTTGTTGGAGTGGATCTCGACGTCTTGGCGCAAATGACTTTCGATGAACCGTTGCGCGAGCGGGTTTCTCATGGGGCTTGCCAATGCCATCGTTGGCTTGAAGGCGGTGAGGAGGTGTACGCCGACTTCCCAGCAGCCGAGATGGGGCGTGATCACCATGACGGGCTGCCCCGGCTTTTCGAGCAGGGCGCGCGAGGCCTCGGGAAAATCGGTGGTCACGTGCAGCTTAATATGTTCCGGCGTCAGAAACTCAGATACCTTGAGACCTTCTAGGAGATGCCCCACGAAATGCCCCATCGAGGCACGAGCAATGCGCTCGGCACCTGCGGCATCCGTCGCGATGCCGGCCTTCAGCACGTTCTCAATCGCGATCCGTCTGCGGCTGCCAGTCCACGGAAAGGCGAAACGGCCGACCGCCGCACCCAGCGGATAAGCGCGCTTCGCGGGCAACAGGCGGAAAAGAGCCCAGAAGAGGCGCACGCCGAAATAAAGGGGATAATGAACAATCGAACTCATGGGGTGTTGCCCGGCTCGCTTTTCTTTTGCATCGGCGTCAGAAAGTGGTCCAAGGAGACTTCCTGCCGCACGAGTGCGTCCAAAGAGGGAAGGGTATAGTCTTTGGCCGCGATGAGCAACAACTGTTCGTAGAAACGATCGCGCTGTGCCGTGTCGCCTGCGGCGGCGGCCGCGCGCAAGGCGTGGAGGAGGTGGAACCCGTAGAGGCGGCGAGTCGTGGACGATGGACTATCCGCATACTGTTGCTCCAGCAGATGCAGGAGGGCTGGCAAGATGGCAGAGTTTGGCGAGATGGCACCCGAGAGGGCCGGGTCCCGGCCGTAAAGCGCCATCAGGGCGTGGCAGGCGAGCCGGCGGCATTTGAATCGCTCGGTTCGATCAACGGCATTCGTCATGCCGGACCACGCCCAGTAGAGGGCATGACTCTCAGCCGTGCGCCAGTCCAGCGGCCCCGTCTGTGCCTCGATGACGGCGACGCGGTCCGCATCCAGCTTGAAGGTTGCACACACCGCATCACGCGCAACCCCGGCGGCGGGAAAGGCGCCCTCCGGCCCGAATACCGGCGCGGTCTCGGTCGCGAGGAATTGTCGGTAGGCGGGTCCCGCTTCGTCGATGGCGCCCCCAATCTTGTGTAGATAAAGCCAGGCCAGCTCGCGGCAGAGCTGGGCGTCGCCGGGATTCCAGACGAGCGCGTCGTCCCGCAACAGCCGGAGTCCGTGCCAGACCCATCGCACGCGATCTTCCGGCCGCAGCATCATGGCGCTGATGTTGTAGGAAAGATTCCAGGCGTTGTACACCCAGGCATCCGCTGCGTAGGGGTCGAGGCTGGTGATCCAGCTCGACAGTTGGACCAGTTCGAAATAGCGCCCCTCCCACTGAAGGCGGTCGGCGCGGAGCCAGAGCGCCTCTGCGGCAAGACCGCGAAAAGCGCCCAGGCCGACGACCACGAAGGCCAGCGCGGGCGGCGGCTCGGACGGGCGGGGCGCGATGCCCGCGCCGCCCGTCCGCCGCCGTTCGGCCAGCGCGTGGTTCTGGACCGAGGCGAAGGCGAGTAGCGACGCAACGCCCAGTCCCGCCAGCACGGAGCCGGCGAGGGGACGGACGGACCGGATGATGTCGAACTTCTCCATCGGCGTCAGGCTCCGTTCTCGCGGCGTTTGAGGACACTGGCGGAAATACAGGCCAGCAGGGCGGGGACGGCGATAAAGCCGATCCCCAGGGGCTGTGCCAGACTACGTAATGGGATCGCCTCGCGCCGGGTGAGTTGCGTGATCGGCGCGGCGGATAGCAACGGTTGTGTGACCGCACCGGCGCAGCGGACGATCTGCAGCCCGAAGCGCTCGCCAAGACCCGACGCCTCGGTGAGGTCCGCCTCGTCGGCCGTCGCGCGGGAACCGAGAAGCGCGAGCAGAATCAGCACAACCGCGGCGAAGGAAGCTACAGGAAAGGAGAAGCAGCAGCCGAGGGCCAGGCCGCAGGCGGCCAGCGCGGCCAGCACGGCTAACAGCAGGAGGGCGGCGCATGCGAGGTTGCGCCCGAATGATCCGTCCGGAAGCAGCAGAGCCAGATTGCGTCCTGGATGCAGGAACAGCGGTGAGCGGGCACTCGGATCCAACTGGAAGGCGACTTCAATCAGCCCGCCGGGGTCGGTGGTGAACGGAGGCAGCGCCCGCAGCAGGGGTTCGCCCGCCATCAGCGTCTCATGAACCTCGAACGGGGCTTCCGCTGCGGACGGCGAAACGGCCTGCGCGTACAGCGTCAGGGCGGACTCCTCGCGCAGTCCATACTGCGTTTCGAATACCGCGCGCACGGTCGGTGTGATCCCCGCCGCGTGGCGGGGCAGGCGGAATCGCCACGCCTGCTTCTCGCCGGGCTGGATCGGGGTATAGCGCGTGCGGGCCTCTTGGATGAGATCGGCACGCAGTTTGGCCACGGGACTATTCGTCAGCAGCCGGCCTTCCGCGCGGAGGGTCTGCAACGCTTGCTCGGCCTCCTGGATCGGGTCGGGCAGGATGCACGGCACCACCCGGTCGCATCGCCGCCAGTCGTCGGGCAGCGTGGGCGCGCGGATCAGAATCTGGAGCCGCAGACCCACCACGACGGCGCCCAGCAGAACTGCGTTGAGCACCACAATCCCCAGCCATTTCCCCAACCAGAGTTCGAGGGGCCGGACGGGCTTGACCACCGTTAGGGTGGCGGTGCCAGCGCTGCGTTCGGCAGCGACCGCCGCGCAACCGGCCCAGAGCGACGTCGCCGCGAGCAGGAAGAAGCAGACACCGAGCGTGTGTCCGACCAGCAGCGTGAACGTGCCCTGAGCGGTGCCGTCGCCGCGTATCCAGCCCGGAAGCCCCGCAAGCACCAGCAGCAGGAGGGCGGCGAGCGTCAGCACCATGCGCGAGCGAATCGCGGCGCGGATGGCCAGCAGGGCGATGGCGAAAACGCGCGGGATCATGCAGGCCCCCGTCGGGCCGATCCTGCGGCGGCCCCACCGATGCCGGTTTTTTGCAGGAACGGCGCCGGATTAAAATGGGTCAAAACAGAGGATTTTCCAGAAGCCCGCGCCACCACGTCGAGAAAGTAGGATTCGAGTGAGACGGTGGGGTGGTCGGCGATGACGTCACGGTTCAGACGCGCCGCAAGCTCGGCGCGCAGGGGTTCGGCTTCGGCGTCAGAAAGGTTGGCGATCAGCAAGCGGGTGGTGTCGGCGCGGACGAGCAGGTCGCCCACGGCCCCCTCGGTCTGGACCAGCCCGCGGTGCATGATGGCCACGCGGTCGCAGACGTGCTCGACGTCGGCGAGCAGATGCGAGGTCATCAACACCGTCACGCCGCCATTGGCGAGCGCGCGAACCAGATCTTTCACCTCGCGACAGGCGACGGGATCAAGCCCGGAGGTGGGTTCATCCAGAATCAGCAGGTCCGGCGCGTTGATCAGCGCCTGGGCGATGCCGACACGACGCGCCATCCCCTTGGAAAAACCGTCGATCGGACGATCGGCGACGTCGGCGAGGTCGACCATCTCCAGCAGCGCCTCGCCGCGTTCGCGGCACGTGCGGCGGTCGAGGCCGAAGAGGGAGCCATAGTAGCGGAGAGTCTCGCGCGGGGTCAGGAATCGGTGAAGATGGGTGTTTTCGGGGAGATAGCCGATGCGGTGCTTGATGAAAATGTCGGAGGGTGGTCGGCCGAGGACGCTGACCGTTCCCGCGGTCGGGTGCAGGAGGCCGAGCAGCATTTTGATGGTCGTGCTTTTTCCAGATCCGTTCGGCCCCAGCAGACCGAACACCTCACCGGGCTGGATCGTCAGGTTCAGCGAGTCCACCGCGCAAACGGTGGGCCGCCGCCAGAAGTCGCGGAAGATCTTGCGCAAGCCGGTTGTTTCGATCACAGGGGTCATGGAGCCTCCAAACAGAAGCGTCAATCAATATCGCGGGTTCGGAACAGGCCGACGCCCACACTGAGCGCGAGGGCGCAGCCAGCCGCGGCAAGCGCCGCGGCGCGGCCGATGTAAGACCAGGGCACCGTGCCGCCGCGTGCGAGGGCGTCGGCGAGCCAGTAGTGCTGAATATTGGGGAAGAGGCCAGCCAGCACGCCACGCAGGGAAGCGGCGGGCGCGCCTGCCGACCACGTGTCGGCAGCCAGTCCGGCGCCGAGGATCGCCGCGCCAGCCAGCAGCACGGCGCCGGTCGGGAGTCGGACCGCCAGCGCGGCGCTCCAAGCCGCGAGCAACGCCAGCGCAAAGAACAGCGGCAGGGCGACGGGAATCAGGCGAAGGTTCAAGCGGAGCGCGTAGGGGCCCCAGGCGCCAGCGTGGCTCCAGAAGCCCGAGGCCAGAACCGTCAGCAGCAGGGTGGCCGGGACGAGCAGGAAAGCCGCAACCCCGAAACGGGCGCGGCGGCGGTTCTGCAGAATCCCCGCAACCGCCAGCGCTGCCAGCGGCGCGAGGATGGCCCACTGCCGCAGGCGGACATCGGGGAGCCGATCCCAGGAATCGCCGACCACAACCGTGCGGTCGGCGGCGGCCTCGGCGGCAAGCGTGGCGGCCGTCACCGAGATCCAGAAAAGTCCGCACACCAGGAGGATGCCGACATACTTGGCCGTCAGAAACACGCCGCGCCCGACCGGCTTGGACAGCGCGGCGGCGGCCGTTCCCGAGGCGCATTCGCGGTGGACGGCCGCTCCGGCGGCGGAGCAGCCGAGCGCCAGTCCGAAAACCAGCAGCGAGGCCAGCCCGCCATCACGAGCCAGCCGCCCCTCCTCGCCAAAGGCGTGGAAGTGAAAGAGGGGCGCGACCGACGTCACGCAGACGGCGGTCAGCAGCACCAAAAGCGCCGCCGGCTCCTGAATCGCCTCGATGAACGTGGTGCGGACAATCGCCCGGAACGAACGGATGCGGTAAAACATCAGCCCCCTACATCCCAAAAACCGGGCGGGTGCTCGCTTTTCGGATTTCCTTCTCATCGGCCCAGACGATCTCGCCCGTCTTGAGGTCTTTCAGGATCATCGAGAACTTGTAGTACTGGTCGACCGTGCGGCCCGAAACGTTCTTGATCTCCGAAAGCGTTCCGGTGAGGTACATGTCCAGCGCCGTCTGCTGGCCAGCCTTGACCGCCTTCGAGGCGTCCACCAGCCCGAGCGAATTCTCCTGGTCAATTCGCGCGATGTCGGTGCCGACCGTGCCTGCCGATGAACGGTCAACAAAGCGGAACAGCCCCGCGCGCAGCAATTGCATGCGCACGGAATCGGTGATGCTGATCATGTCGATGTGCTGGGTCGAGCGGTTCTTCATCGGCTCGATGTCCAAGACCGGCCGACGGTTGGCGACAAACTCCTTCACGCCCGGCGCGACGAGGAGCGATTCGACCATCTTCTCGACGGTGCGGCGCACATCCTGGGGTTCGAGTTGGGTTGTTGCGGCGGCGCGGTCAAGCGGCACTTCTCGAACGTTGGGCGTCGAGCATCCGGTCATCAGTGTGCCCAGAGCTAGAAACAAGAGGCAGGAGACGGGTGTTTTCATGGCAGTTTTTCCTTTATTCGGGTTGTAGTGAAATCGTTTATTCCGACTGGCTGGCTTCGCGGATGCGCAATTTGGAGGACACGCCAGCCGCCGAATTGGCGACACCGGTGACGGTGACGGCGTCACGGCCTTCGAGGATCAGCGAGCGATACGGTTTCGTGTCGCCGTCGATCTCCATGCCATTGACGTCGAACCAGCAGATGCGGTAGTCCACCCGCACACGGGCGTGGCGGGTCGAGGCCAGCGAGATATGGACGCGCTTGAGCCCATTCACGGTGTCGTAAGTGACGCCGGTCACATCGACGCGGCGTGCCAGACGGGTGTTATCCTCGTGGATCAGCGTGGCGCCCGTCAGGGTGTCGGTCTTGACCACGGTTCCAGCAGTGTCTGCACAGCCCGTCAGTCCGATCAGCCCCGCAGCGAACGCGGCGGAGAGGGCCAGGTGTTTCAGGAATTTCATGGAGTGCATCCTTTCGTGTGTGGTGTTAGGGTTGAGACAGAAGCCGTTGATAGACCGGCGGTTCGCCCGATCCGGACAGTGGCGCGGTGGCGACGCAGCGGAAGCCTCCCGGATCGGCCAGCCAGATCAGGCGCGTTTCGCCGGCGGCCACCGTTACCGGAACCTCCAGGATGGCGCCGGTTGCGGTGTTGCGGAAGCGGAGGGTGTGTTGCCCGGGTTCCACCGGTCCTCGGTACAGGTGCGTGACCATGGGGAGCAGGTACCACGCGCGTGTGTCCGAGGTGGTCATCAGCGACGAGGCCGCATTGGCGAGCATCACGCCATATTTGACGTAGTTGTTGCCTGCATGATTGGCTCCTTGTTGCGCGGCCACGCGGGTTGCCGCGCGGGTGACGTTGCGGATGACCACGCCCGGAATCTTGTCCCGCAAATCCCGATACGCCAGCGATTGCAGGTAGACGGCGGGCGCGGTCGTGCCCAACGCCGCGCCCAACGTCGCGCCCTTGGCGGTGATCTCCAGCGGCGCGGGCATGTAGACCGGATCGTCATAGTAAGGGAAATCGACCGCCACCAGCGTCAGGCCGATC
>JBIJDW010000251.1:0-5112 GCA_044343885.1 Kiritimatiellia bacterium | reverse complement strand
TGGAGATCTTGGCGCCGACCAGCGTCGCCCAATGGTGGACCGGCGGAATCGTGTAATCCACCGTCTCGTCCGCCGCTGGCGGCGCAAACCGGAACATTTCAATTTCCTTGTTCCACGTCTGGATCAGCCCGATTTTATGAGCCCCGTCATAGATCCAGTACCATTCCGAACCCGCCGCATGAGGCGCGGGAGGGAACGAGACGAGATGAAAGTCGGGCGTGTGCGCCTGTATGGGAAGACACCGCCAGGCGGGCGTCGCTTCGATGGCCTGTTGCAGCAGACCGCCCGGCATCGCCTGGCCGGTGTTGTCATGAGTCAGTGAAGTCATTCCGCTTAGCTCCCAATCTGTTGTCTGTTCACGCCGAATACATGGTGCCATTATTCCACGTGCGGCCAGTGTAATGCGATTTTGGGTCGGGAGCAAGCGGGAAAGCCAGCAATTCTAATTTTGGAGATGGGACCATCGGCGTCGGGGTCGGGATCGGTATCGGTATCGATAAAACCAACGGATATTCGACCCCGACCCCGACCCCGATAACTCATACTCGTAGACCGGAAGCGCAACCCCGACCGACGAGTGCGGGCGATGCGTTGTCGCGATCATTGTCGGGCTGATGGAAGGACCGTCTTTTGCGGGGTTTCCTTGCGGGTTTCTTTCCCGCTTGCGGTTTGGGGGGGAAGAAGACTATGCTTGGCGCAGATGAATTGGAGTGGAGCCAATTTCTACGCCGTTCCGCATGCGGCGGGCGGAAACGTGAGGCAAGAAAGAAGTCAGAATACAGAAGACAGGAGTCAGAATAATAGAATACGTTGCCCGTGAGAGGGTTCCAATTCTGTATTCTGTCTTCTGTCTTCTGAATACGGTGCTTGCAGAACCGACGAAGGAGGTTTTGCAAGCGCCTCAAGCGACACCGTGAACGGTTACGGTATGGAGAAGGCTATGAAGAATATGACAAAAGCCCATTTGCCCGTTGCAGTTTGCGCACTGTGGTTGCTGGCCGCCTCATCGGCGCAGGCGGCAGACCCCGCCGACGCGCGGTTCAAGGACACGGGGAAAGCCGACCCCATCCGGATCACCAACATAAGCTGCAAGCCGTCCGATGCCAAGGGCGCGGGCACGATCACGTTCGATCTCGCGTGGGACTGGTCCTGGCGCGCGGCGTGGGAGGTGGCACCGGAGCAATCCGGCGGCAAGGGCAAACTGTCGCTGGAGAACTGGGATGCGGCCTGGGTGTTCATCAAGTTCCGCAAACCCGGCGCGGACGGTTGGTCGCACGCCACGCTGTCGACGAACGCCTCGGATCACACGGTTCCCGCCGGCGCGATGCTGGACGTTGGTCTGAACGATGACCCCTCGACGGGTATCGGGACAGGCGACAGGCGCGGCCTCGGCGTGTTCATCTGCCGCAACGCTCCCGGGCGCGGGCCGAACGATTGGAAGGGCATGAAAGTGCGCTGGTTGTGCGATGCAGACGGAGTGCCCAATCCGGACAAGGTAGTTGTTGCCGGCGACCGCGAGGCACGGGCACCGCAGAGCGCCCGGGGCGCGCCGAAGGACGACATGGAGAAGCTCTCCGAACCGCAGGATGACCCGCTCGGCAGGATGTTCGAAGCCGCCAACGCGAAGGCAGACGTGAACGCGAGCAAGACGATCGGAACCACGGAAATCCGGATCTTCGCCATCCGGATGGTCTATGTCCCGGAAGGCGCGTTCTGGGCCGGCGACAGTTCCACCAACGGAGTCGCCGGGCAGTTCTCGTCCGGAAACACGACAGCGCCTTTCCGGATCGAGAGCGAGACGGCGCTGACGCTGGGAGGCGCTGACCGCGGGAACCTGGGCAACCGGGACAACGTATTCTCCACCGACGATTTCTCGGTCAGTCAGACGCGATTCTTACCGTCAGCGTTTCCGAAGGGCTTTGAGCCATTCTACTGCATGCGCGATGAGGTGACCCGCGGCGAGATGACGGCATTGCTGAACACGCTGAGCAGCGCACAGCAGGCCGCCATGAAGGATTTTGTGGGAGAGAAGGAAAACGCGGGGAAAAGGGGAATCACGCTGGCCGGTGCCGGACGGCTGGCGAAATACGAGGCCGCCGCGCCGCACGTGGCTTGCGACGGTTTGGCGTGGCGCGATGCACTGGCGTTCTCCGCATGGGCCGGGCTGCGGCCGATGACGGAACTGGAATTCGAAAAAGCCTGCCGTGGGCCGATCCAACCTGTGTCTGACGAGTTTGCCTGGGGAACGGCCACGACCAATATTGTTACTGACAGTGATCGTGCGCGCGGGGGCGCCTCGTACTGGGGGATTCTGGATTTGACCGGCAACCTCGTTGAGAACACGGTGGCTATCGGCCGTCCGATCGGCAGGCAGTTTGACGGCGCACACGGCGAAGGACGGGTTGGCGATTTGAGCGAGTGGGATGATTTTGCTGCGTGTTTCAAGAACGAGAACCGGAGGGATATTCTGGCCGGGCGGCCGGGCTGGTGGATGCTGGGCGGGGGGATGATCTGGCGTGGCGCCACAAACTGGTTGAACGTCATGCGCGTATCGGATCGAAGCAGCCTGACCCATATCGCCCTCAGCGCCACTCGTCCGGCGTCTTGCGGGTTCCGCGCGGTTCGTTCGGTTGGCGTGGGGCAGCCTCAGAGCGCGACGAGCGAAGGGACCGTACGGTCGGACAGTCCGCAGAGCCTTTTCAATGAACAGTTGCGCATCGCGAACGTGACGCTGCAACCGGGCGACGGAAAGACCGCCACGATCACGTTCGATATCGGATGGAACGATTCCTGGCGCAACGCAACGAACCACGATGCGGCCTGGGTCTTCTTCAAAGCCAGGACCGTTGGCGGCACGAACTGGACGCATGTGAAGTTGGTGGCCGATCAGGTGCTGAACCCGACGGGCTACGGCCAGGAATCTGGCTCGAAGCTGGACTTTGTCGTTCCGGATGGCCCAGAGGGGTTCACCGGCGTGTTCCTCCAGCGCGCCGCGCCCGGCACGGGTCCGCTGTCGGCCAAGGGTGTCACGGTAGTGTGCGATCTGTCCGACACTCGACACTCGACACTCGACACTCCACACCTTCAGGCCTTCGGTATCGAAATGGTTTATGTGCCGGAAGGGCCGTTCTATCTGGGCTCCGGTGGTACGGAGCCGAATCGCTTCTACCAATACACGGACGGTAGTCAGGACGCGTTGCCATACCCAGTGACGGACGCCGGGTCGATCCCAACCGGACCGCAGGAAGGCCGGTTGTGGGCCACGGGGGTCCAGCCGGACGGTTCCGATGCCGGCGAGATCCCGGCGGCGTTCCCGAACGGTTTTCGCGCGTTCTACTGCATGAAGTACCAGCTCAAGATGGGGCAGTTCGCCGGGTTCCTCGGCATGCAGTCGGAGGTGCGTTCATTCTACCACGCCTGCAAGCCCGGAAACGGTATGTCTGTCGCCAAGGTTGCCTGGGCTTTCCTGCAGGGGGTGACGTGGGAGAATGGAATCGCGTTCGGCGCCTGGGCGGGTCTGCGGCCGATGACGGAGTTGGAATTCGAGAAAGCCTGGCGCGGGCCGCGCAAACCGGTTCCGGATGAGATCGGGCCTGGATACTGGGGCATTCGCGAACTCGCTTCTGATGGTCTGGTTCAGCGCATGGTGTCGGTGGGGCGTCCTGATGGCCTGCAGTTTGCGGGCACACATGGCGGCGGCTCGACGTCCCTGCCGAAGGACTGGCCGCAAGGCCGGTCACCGGCCATCGCGCAACGCGGGGACGACTGGGATGTGAGACCATCGTACGGGGATGGCCTCGCGGGGACAAGGCCCTCCATCCGTCGCCGGGTGTGGGCGGAAGGCGATACCGACAGTTGGCGCGGTGTGCGTACGGCACCCGCTTTGGCGGCGGTTGCCAAGCCGGGGACTGGGGGGGGCGGGTTCAAACTCGAATTGCTGCCGCTGCCGGCCATGGGAGATCTGGACGTAGCGGTCTTTCACCTCGCCGGTCGTTTTCACAATGCCGGCGACCAGGCGTTATCGGTGGAACTGGTCTCGCCGTTACCGGACGCCTGTTTCCCGGATGGAGCCGCGTCGCGCGCCTTCACCGCGGCGCCGAAAACCGCCACGGCGTTCAAGATCCTGATGGTGGTGTCCCGTCAGACCGCGCGTGTCGTTCGGCGCGTCCAATCGTTTCCGGTGTCTGTTCGAAAGAAGGACGGTGAGGTGCTAGCCGAGGCCACGGCCAAGTTGATTTTGAGCGATCCCTTGCTGGAAAAGCCGGCGGTCATCGGCACCTTCGACGGCGGCAAGGTGACGGTTCGCGTGAGCAACGGCGCCGGCCAGCCGCAGGCGCTGACAATCGAACTTCAACCGCCGCCGGAGATTGTCATGTCCGAGACCAGTCGCCGCATTGACGTCCCCGCCGGCGAGACCGTTGTGTCTCCATTCGCCGCCAGCCGCCGGGATGCTTCCGTCGTTGAGGGTTTCTACCGGATTCCCTATCGCGTTGTCCCGGCCAACGGCGCAGCGCAGACCGGCGTGGCGGCGGTCGAGGTGCGCCTGCAGTCGCACTGGTGGGTCCGCCAGCATGAGATCAAGACCGGAGGACTGACGCTGGATGCCGGTGTCGATTTTCCGGATGGCGGAGCGGGTGACGTCGACCTTGGCATCGCCGGGCTCGATACGCCGAAGGCGAATCCTGCGGACGCGGCCTGGAACGTGGACTCCGCCGGAGTCTTCAAGGCAGGCGGACTTCCCAAGGGCTGGCAGACCGTCACACACGGGGCGGGTCTGTGGCCACGGGCTCTGAAGCCCATGCCCAAGGGCAAGACGATCATCTCAGCCGCCACGCGCGTCATCGCACCGGCGGATCGCGCCGCGATTCTCACGTTCGGTTTCGAGACCGATGGCTGGACGTGGCTTGACGGTACCGTGCTGGCAACCATTGACAGCGGCTCTGGCCCAGGGTTTTATCCGCCGCCGATGCGGGTATGGATCAACTGCGAAGTGGTGCGCGATTCGCGACCCGGCGCAAAATCGCCGGTGCCTAAGACCATCCCGCTGAAGAAAGGCGCCAATACGATGCTGATCCAGTTCGAAACGGGGCCCGACGGCAAGGGGCAACTGCC
>JBIJDW010000039.1:0-13616 GCA_044343885.1 Kiritimatiellia bacterium | reverse complement strand
CACCCTCACCATCGAAAAAACGCCTGTTTTCGGCCTTATCTGGCTACTGGCCCATGGATGCGGAGCGCGTGTAGGCGCAGGTTATCGGCGGCGGCGTTCCTTAGGCGAGGATTTGGGCCAGCCTGCAATGTGGAGATCCATTTTCAGGTCGGGGGCGCGATTTTCATTGATCGGCCCGAGCCTATCATGTTATAAACACGGCCGTGTTACCCGCCAGGGTGGCGAAATGGCAGACGCAGTGGACTCAAAATCCACCGGTGGCAACACCGTGAGGGTTCGACTCCCTCCCCTGGCACCACTCAAAAAGCCCCGGTTTTACTGGGGTTTTTTGCTTTTTATGGCCCTTTCGTAGGTCTGCAACCTGTTTTACCCCTTGCCCGTCACTTCCCCTGTTTTAACTTCTTTTGGGTTACATTTTGGATAAAACCAACACCGTTCTGCAACATTCAACATTCAACGAAGACGCTGGCGCGGGGAGAAACGATCAGAATGAAGAGGGCACTGTGCGATCCGTGTACAGGAGATGAGAGCACGTTGCCGCGGTGTCTAATAAACGACGGCCGCCGTCACTAGTGTGATGTTGTTCTGCTTGGAATTGCGTCCCTGGTGGCGCAGGATCTCAAACAGGCAATCGGCCTTCTTCCCCGCCGCCACCGGAGCCGTGAATTCCACCGTCTGGAAGTCGAAGAGCTTGACACCGGTCAGGCTGCTGCGGAAATCGACATGACCCGCGAAGGGCCGCCGCACCTCGACCTCGATCGGCTTGGCGGTGTAGTTGCGGATGCGCTGCGTGAAAACCTCGTGATCGTCCCATCCGTTGACCGAGCTGTTGACCTCGATGTTCAGTGCACCGTCGTCCACCCGCCGGAACACATTGCCGCCATGCACCTGCATCCAGATTTTGTTCCCGTAAAAATATTGCGCTTGCCCTTTCGCTGAATTTTCGCCACGATTCGCCGTGTTTTCTGTCTCATGGCGGGTGAGTGTAACCCGCACTCGCACCCATTTCCATGAAAAGCCCTTTTGCATACCTTTCTCGCTCCTGCTGTTTCCGGGTGGCGCCGTTCGTGGCGTTGCTGGGGCTTGCGGCCTGTCGGCCGCCGACGCCGGTTGCGGCATCCGGAAGCGGCGACCCTGCCCCGCGGATCGTCTCGCTTGCGCCGTCGCTGACCGAGATCCTCTTCGCTATCGGCGCCGGCGGTTGCGTCGTCGGCCGCACCGATGTCTGCAACTACCCGCCTGAGGCCGCAGCCGTTCCGGTGGTCGGCGGCTTTGGCAAGCCCTCCATTGAAGCCCTGGCTGCGCAAAAGCCGAACTACATCTTCAGCGTGGATCTGGAGGATCAGTCCCTGCCCCTGCTGTTCACCCGGCTCGGCTGGCGCAGCGAGCGGATTCCCTGCTCGCGTCTCGACGACATTCCGGATGCGGTGCTGGCGGTGGGGCGCCTCTCCGGCCACACCAACGCGGCGGTCCGCCTCGCCGACGAGATCCGCGCAGGCATCGCGTCGCGGAGCGGCGCGGCGGGCCGACCCGCCACGCCGCCGTCGGTCCTTGTGATCGTCTGGTGGGAGCCGCTGATGACGGTCGGACGGCCCTCATTCATCGCCGACCTGGTGACCCTCGCTGGCGGCCGCATCATCACCTCGGACACCGACCGGGACTATTTTACCGTCTCCGAAGAATGGGTGTTGCGCCAGAATCCCGACGTCATTCTCTCCCTGGACGCGGCCGCTCCCGGCGCGACCCTCGGCCGCCTGCGCGGCACGACGGGCTGGCGCGCGCTCCAGTCCGTCAAGGACGGGCGCGTCTACGACGCCTTCGACCCCGACATCGTCTGCCGCCCCGGTCCGCGCATTCTCACTGCGGCCGATCAGATCCGCGCCGTCCTGTCGGGTCAGCCGCCGCCCTGACGGGAGGCCAGCGGGTTGGAAAACTCGGCCGTCTCGCCCAGCTCGGCCTCGATTTCCAGAAGTCGGTTGTATTTGGCAGTCCGTTCGCCGCGGCAGGCCGAGCCGGTCTTGATCTGGCCGCAGCCCATGGCCACGGCGAGGTCGGCGATGAAGGTATCCTCCGTCTCCCCCGAACGGTGCGAGATGATGGCACCCCAGCCGGCCGCGCGGCAAAGGCGGACCGCCTCCAGGGTTTCGGTGACGGTGCCGATCTGGTTGAGTTTGATGAGCACGGCATTGGACGCTCGTTCGCGGATGCCGCGGGCGATGAAGCGGGGGTTCGTGACATAGAGATCATCGCCGACGATCTGCACGGCCCCGCCGATGGCGGCTGTCAGCGCGCGGAACCCCTCCCAGTCGTTCTCGTCCAGCCCGTCCTCAATGGAGACGATGGGAAACCGCGCGGCCCAGTCCTGATAAAGCGCGATCATCCCGGCGCGGCCCAAAGTCCCCTGCCCCGACTGGGTCAGATGATAGGTCCCGTCCGTAGCGAACGAGCTGGCGGCGGGGTCGAGGGCGATGGCCGCATCGCGGCCCGGCGTGTAGCCGGCGGCGGTGATTGCGGCGACGATCAACTCGCACGCCTCCTCGTTCGAGCGCAGGTTCGGTGCGAAGCCCCCCTCGTCGCCCACGCCGGTGGCGTATCCCTGGCGGAGCAGTAGCGTTTTCAGCGCGTGGAAAATCTCGGCGCCGCAGCGGAGCGCCTCGGCGAACGTCGGGGCGCCCACCGGCATGACCATGAACTCCTGGAAATCGACGGAGGTGTCGGCGTGTTTGCCGCCGTTGAGGATATTCATCATCGGCACCGGAAGCCGCGCCGCCGCAGCGCCGCCCAGCCAGCGGTAGAGGGGCTGACCCGCAGCCAGCGCCGCCGCACGGGCGACGGCCATTGAGACGCCGAGGATCGCGTTCGCGCCCAGCCGGGCCTTGTTCGGCGTGCCGTCACAGGCGATCATCAGCCGGTCGATTTCCGGCAGATCCGCAGCATTGCGTCCCCGGAGCAGCGGCGCCAGCTCGGCATTGACCGATCCGACCGCCTTCCGCACCCCCTTGCCGCCGTAGCGCGCCGGATCTCCGTCACGCAATTCCACCGCCTCGTGCTCCCCCGTCGAGGCGCCCGATGGCACGGCGGCCACTGCACGGACGCCCCCCTCGAGCGTCACGCACACCTGTACCGTTGGATTGCCGCGCGAATCCAGAATCTCCAGCCCCTGAATCGCAGTGATCGTCTCTCTCATGGCTATATCCTCCCGTTGACAGACCATCAGCAGCATACCACACCCATCCGCCGGACGCGAGTCTGAACCCGCCAGCAATTCTATTTATGAGGCGATTGAGTCATCGGGGTCGGTATCGGAATCGGGGTCAATTTTCCTTTGCTTTATCGATACCGATACCGACCCCGACGCCGACGCCGATGGTCCCCGCCTCATAATTAGAATTGCTGCTCGCAGGCATTGGCCAATAATTCCCAATAATTCCTGTTGCCATCACGCATCGTCTGTCTTACAATGATTCCATGGTTGAACCGTTGTTACTGATAATGCGTGCATGGATGTACAAGCTGATGCGGTCGCGACGCAGCGGACAAGCGATGGTCGAATACGTGATAGTGTTGATCTCGTTGTTTGCCGCGCTCACCACGTTGGGCGTTCTCATGTACACATTGCGGCAGCAATCCAACCGGGTTTTGGACCTTGTTGCGTCCGACTACCCATGAATGCAAAACACCCGCCGATAGGCGGAAAGGAGCGGCTATGCGCATGTCCTCACGAAAAGGTCAGACGATGGTTGAGTACATCATCATTGTCGTACTGATTGCCATCACCCTGATCGCGCTCTTCTCCAAGTTTGGCAAGGCCATTGGAAAGAAGGCTACGGGTGCGACTTCGGCCTTGGACCAAGAGGTCGGTGATGAGGCGGTGGCGACGTATGATGCGTTGAGTGATAACCCGATTCAGGATCTCAACGTCGACGGGACTGTCGGCGCGCCCTAGGCGGGCATAGGATACCATGTCAACGGGGTCGGCCAGAGGGGGCGATGGATGTCGCGGCCGGTGCGGGCAGGCGATGGTGGAGTCGTGCGTGGCGCTCATCTTCATCTGCCTCATCTTCTTCCTCTTTTTCCAACTGTGCCTGGGCTTCGCTTCGCGCGACGTGCTGGATCACGCCGCCGCGCGGGCGGCGCGGGCGCGCACGGTCGGTTTCAACCAGTGGATGGTGGAAAAGGCGATGCGCGTGGCGGCGATCCCCAATGCGGGGCGACTGCTAGTGCCGTCGGACATTTCCGTGGGTGCCGACCCCATTCTCAATCATTCTTGGCAATTCATGACCCCTGGCGAGGTCTGGGACCTGGCGCTCCAATCCACGCCTGCATCGCCCAAAGTCGGCGTCGAGCTGGGCCGCATTCCCGACTATCTCTATTCACCCTGGCCGGAGTGGGCCAAAGCCATTCTCGATTATGAGCGCTGGGACGACGTGTCTCTTGATTATGAGGGCTTTGTGGACCCCGGGCAAACCACCGCCTTCCGTGTTCGCGTTCGCCAGCCGCTCGACATGCTCATTTCCGTGATTCGAGGCGGGGGTGGCATTCTGGACGGACGCGTGGTTGAGCCTCTGCACCTCGAAGGGGCCGCCGATATCGAAAACCATTACGCGCTCTACCTGGATGATTAGCACTATTGACACCTATGGCCGCACATCCCATATCGCCACCGAACGCCGCCCGTCATGGCCAGATCGCCATCTTCCTGCTGATGGCGCTGGTCGTCCTGGCTTTTATGGTGCTGTGGTCCGTCGACATCCGGCGCATCGTCTTTATGAAGGGCAAGAGTCAGGACGCGGGCGACACTTCCGCTCTAGCAGCCGCCCGTTGGCAGGGGTCCACGCTCAATCTGATCGGCGAGGCCAATCTGCTGCGCGCGCTCGCCCTCAGCGCCGGAGATGATGTGGCCGACGACGCCCTCGCCAACATGCAGGCGCGCCTCTGCTTCACCGGCCCCATGGCCGCCTTCGCCGCATCCCAGCAGGCCGCCAAGCTCAACGGCGTCTATGCCAACTCCAACTATACCGAGGTCGTTCAGGAGCACGCCAATACCGTGCGCAACGAGTACACCACCATCATCGGTGGCTCCATGTTGTTTCCAGAGCCCTATTTAGGGGCCTGGAATGACTACGCCGACATGCTCGATGCCATCGCCCACGACGGCGTCGCCGCCGGCCCGGACAATGCCCAGTTGTACACCGACAGCATCGGCGGCCACATCCTCCATCAGCGCGCATTCTATGAAGCCGTCGCCAGCAAGAATTGGTGCTGGTTTTACCACAACTACCCGGATCTCCTCACCAATTACACCGATCACACCTTCTGGGCGCCGCTTCCCAATACCACGACGCACAACTTTGAGAACGCCGAATTCTTCTCCCTCCATCTGAACCGGAGTTCGTTAATCTTGGATGAGAAGATCGACACCTCCGCGCTGAAGATGCTTGCCGCGCAATCCGGTCTCGACCCCACGCTCATCACCACCCAGGCGACACAAACCGTTCAGTCCTGGTATGCCTATAACCCCGGACGCTGGGGCAATTGGGCAATCATGCATCCCGACGGTCCCACGCCCTTTCCGATCACCGGACCGGTTCTGCAGCAGTATGATTACAGCGGCGCCGATGCCGTCATCCGCGTCGAAACCGTCGCCTCCCGCCTGACCCCTGGTCTGGACGGTTCAAACCGTTCCGACACCATTCTCTGGACCGCCGCCGCCAAACCCTTCGGCTACTTGGAGGCCGATGGCGAGCGTATCCGCCCCGATGCCTGGTCGATTGTTCTCCCCGCCTACCACGACATCCGTCTCATCCCCATCGATGCCGCCTCGACCGGCAGTGACGGGTTTTTCGATATTGAATGGCGGCGCCACCTCATGGAAGATCTTCCCATTTACGTCGCTACCGGCACCCTCCAACCGGGGTGCAAGTATTGCGTGGCACTGACGATCTGGGAAAACCCCGCTTTCCGATCTGCAGGCGCCTTGTGGCTCAGCCTCAACAGCGCCACCTGCATCGTCCCTCCCGGTGGAACGGGCGGCGGACCGGGGGGAGGAACGCGCCGTGGACACTAACACCCGCAACGGACAGGCATTCGTCGAGTTGATCATTGGGATCATCGTCATCGTCATGATCCTCGCTGGTGGCATCCAGTTTTTTTACGTTTCAAATGCCCACCGGAGCCTGACCACGACTGTTCGCGGCGAGGTTGGAGAACAGGCGTTGAGCGGAATTCCCTATATCTCTACTCCTCCTTACATCTTCACGTGGGCCGTTGGGGGCGACGGTATCCGCCACACCGATGACGACACCCCGATGACGGGTTTGCCCCAGACCCTCACTACCATCGCTGATCGTTCCGTCAACGACCCGGCTGATTGGGATCGCCTGGATCCGCTCTCGCATGACAACGCGATGCCGCTGATGCACGAATCTCAATTGCCGACCACCGAGCTGTCCTTTATTGAATCATCAGCGCCTCCGGTGACCATCGTCGTCGACCCTGCCGTACGCACGTTTCTCTTTGATCGGCCCACGGTTACCGTCCGCCACTCCGTCTGGATGCCGCTTTTAGGAGGGATCTATTGATGCGTTGCCTCCGCCCCGTGTTGACTCTGGTCGCCACCGCCGCCGCTACGGCGCTGCTGGCCGATGTCTTTCGAACCCTCGGCGGCAGCGCCGCTGACCGCCTCTCCACCATCGGCGGCGAAGCGGTCTACCGTTCGGATGCCACGGTCAACGGGGAACCGGCCCAGATCACCGCCTTCGGCTTCTCCGGCTCTCCTGCCGAACGTGCCGCCGATCTGTCGCGCGCACTCGGGATCGCCCCGCCGCAAACCGACGCCGACGCGCTATTGATCACGGGGGCTTCCGGCTCGGATCTGCTTCACCTGCTGATCCTCCCGGCGAGTATCGACAAGACCCTCGCCATCCTGATCACCCAGAAGCCGCCGCGCGCGAATCGCGCCACTGAACCGAGTTGGCCCGACCTTCCCCGTCCGGCAAACGCGGCGTTGACCTTCACCGCCACCCTCGCCGCCACCCGCGCCACCCTCGTCACGGCCACCGTCCCCAGCCCGCCTGCGGTGGCCGCGCGTGAAATGAGCGGCCTGATGATCGCGGCCGGCTGGGCGCTCGCCGCTCCTCCGACCCGCTCGCTTGCGCTTTATCAGCGCCGTCAGGAAACCTGCGCCATTCTGGCCCAACCCGACGACACCCTCGGCGTCACCCGCATTACGCTCTTGCAACGCATCGGGCAATCGCGGTAAACTGTCTGCTTCTCATTCAGTATCGGAATAGTCGCTATGAAACAAAAACTCATTCTCATCATCTCCGTCGTCATCGGCATGCTGGCCGCCCTGTTCACGAAGCAGTATCTCAACGTCAAGGACCGAGAGGTCGCGAAGGTCATCGACAATCTTCGGAAATCGCAGCGGATGATTAATATCGTGGTGGTCAAACGCGACCTCCCCGCAGGCACCGTGCTGCAAAACACCGACCTCGGTGTGAACTCCGTTCCGGAAAGCGGCGTCCGCGGCCATGCGATCCTCAGCGAAGACGCCCAGTTCCTGTTCGGACGCAAAACGATGCGTCTGCTGGAGCGTCTCGATCCCGTCTACTGGAATGATCTCGAAGGCGGCGCGCCCGGCTCGCGCGGCATGGCCGACGACATCCCGAACCAGATGCGCGCCATCTCGATCAACGTCAGCGGCTCTGCCTCGGTCAGCGGCATGGTCCGACCCAATGACCGGGTCGACGTGCTCGGAACCTTCAGCTTCCCCTCCGCGCGCAATCCGCTCGAACTGGAGCTGGTGACCCTCACCGTGCTCCAAAACGTCACCATCCTCGCCACGGGCCGCGAAACCGCAAAAACCTTCAGCGCCACAAGCCGTTCCGGATCCTACAGCACCGTCACCCTTTCCGTTACCCCCCGCGAGGCCGAGATGCTCGTCTTCGCCGAACAGATCAAAGGGCGCCTCGTGCTGGCCCTGCGCAACACCTCTGACGTCGCCGTCGAGAATGACCCGCCGCGCGTCAACTTCGATCACATTCAGGATGCCATCAAAAAGCTCAACATCGCCCGTCAGGAACTCCTGCGCAAACGCACCAACTGATTTCCACTGACCCATCATGACTTTCAAACTCACGATTGTCCGCCCTGACCAGCCTCTGGCTGCTTTCGATCTCCAACCCGGCATCTACCTGATCGGACGCGGCGAAGGTTGCGGCATTCGCCTGCGCTCACCCGACGTGAGCGATCGCCATGCTGTGTTGACGCTTTCTCCGGAAGGGTCGGCCATCGAGGATCTCGACTCCAGCAACGGGACCCAGCTCGACGGCAGCCTGCTCCACGGGTGCCGTCCGCTCACGGCGGCCAACCACTCCATCGTGGCCGGCCCCTACACCCTCTCGCTCACGCTCCCCGCCGTCGTGGCAGCAGCAGCTCCCCGCGCGCCCGTTCCGGCTCCGCCTCGCGTCCCTGCCCCATCTATTTCCGCCACGCCACCGCCGGTCGCCGCCACGCCCTCTTCCCGCCCCGCTGCGGTGGCCGATCCGCAGGCGGCGATCCGCCGCGAAGTCAAGAACCAGATTCACCGTGAAGTCCTGCAGCGGATCGACCTCAAACGGCTCACGAGCTCGCGCGTCAACACCGAAGAGCTGCAAAAGCGGACCCGTGAAACCCTCGACCTCATCATCCGCGAGATCCAGGAAAAACAGCGCCTCCCTCCCGGTCTCGACCCCGCGCGGCTCGCTCGCGAGATTTACAACGAGGCCATGGGTTTCGGCCCCTTGAATGATTTTCTGGAGGACGACTCCGTAACGGAAATCATGGTCAACGGCCCGCAGCAGATCTACGTCGAACGCGGCGGCCGGGTGGAACTGACGGGCGACACCTTCATGGATGATGCCTCGGTGCTGGCCATCATCGAACGGATCGTCTCGCCGATCGGCCGGCGGATCGACGAGAGCCAGCCCTATGTCGACGCCCGCCTCCCCGACGGCTCGCGCGTCAATGCGATCATCCATCCCCTCTCCCTCTCTGGCCCGTGCATCACCATTCGAAAATTTTCAAAGATCGCGTTTACCGACCAGGACCTCATCCGCTTCGGCTCGTGGAGCCAGCCGATGGTCGACCTGCTGCGCATTTGCGTTCTGCTGCGCAAAAACATCATTGTCTCCGGCGGCACCGGCTCGGGCAAGACGACGTTGCTCAACACCCTCAGCGCCTTCATCCCGGAAGAGGACCGGATCCTCACGGTTGAAGATGCGGCGGAACTTCGCCTTGCCCAGCCTCACGTGGTTCGTCTCGAGTCGCGACCGCCCAACATCGAGGGCCGGGGTGCGGTGCTCATCCGCGACTTGGTCCGCAACGCCCTGCGCATGAGGCCCGACCGAATCATCGTGGGTGAATGTCGCGGCGGCGAGGCCCTCGACATGCTCCAGGCTATGAACACAGGACATGATGGTTCGCTCACCACAGTTCACGCCAACACGCCGCGCGATGTGATCTCCCGCATCGAGACCCTCGTGCTTATGGCGGGCATGGATCTTCCCTCGCGTGCCATTCGCGAGCAAATCGCCTCTGCGGTCGATGTCATCGTCCAGATTTCGCGCATGAGTGACGGTACCCGCAAAGTCACCTCCATCACCGAAGTCGTCGGCCTCGAAGGCGCTCAGATCGTCATGCAGGAAATCTTTGCCTTCAGCCAGACGGGAATCGACGGCGACGGCAAGGTCATCGGCCGGCACCGTCCGACCGGATCGGTCCCCACCTTTTTCGAACAGCTTAAGGCGCGCGGCATGAAGCTCGACCCGGCTATTTTTCAGCCGGATGCCCGCAGCGGGGGTGAGGCATGAGTTCAACGACCCTGCTGGCCATTGGCGGCTGCGTACTTTTCGCCCTGAGTTTCGGAGGACTCGCCTTTGTTTTGCTTCGGGCCTTCGGCACCGGCGCGCAGGCCTACTCGGGCACTTATTCCGAACAAACCGCCCGCAAGTTCGAGGATCTCTTCCTCTTTATCCCACCGCGGCGCCTGAGTGAAATCGCCTGGGCCGTCGCCACCGCCGTGTTCCTGCTCATCAACGTCGTCTTCTTCAATCCGAATAACATGCCGATCACGCTTCTGGGCTTCGCGCTCGGACTTTCCGGCGGCATGGCCGCGCTCTTCGCGCCCAACCAGCTCCTCGTCGTTTTGCGCGCGCGCCGCCGCCGCCGGTTCAACATGCAGCTCGTTGACGCCCTCTCCAACATGAGCAACGCCCTCCGCGCAGGCTTTAGCATCAACCAATCCTTCGAAACCGTCGTGCAGAATGGCGAAAATCCGATCGCCCAGGAATTCGAGGTGATGCTTCAGCAGCTCCGCCTCGGCATGGGGTTCAACGAGGCCATGCAGAGCATGGAGCAGCGCGTGGGCAGTGAAGACCTCAACCTGGTCATCACCACCATCGACATCGCACGCAAGACGGGTGGCAACCTCACCGAAGTCTTTGATCGCATCAGCCTCACCATCCGCGAGCGGATGCGTATCGAGAACCGCGTTCGCACCCTCACCGCCCAGGGCCGTTTGCAGGGGATCATCGTCGGCACCATGCCGATCGCCCTCGCAATCATCCTGACGGTCGTCAAGCCCGGGATGATGCTCCCCTTCTTCCAATCCCGCGCCGGCATCATCAGCGTCATCGCCGTCATCATCATGCTCGTCTGCGGCGGCCTGCTCATCCGGAAAATAATCCGGATTGATGTGTAAGGACACCTTGACCTTTCCCTCGAAGTGCCCTATACTGCCGCGCGTTTGCTTACAGAAACCCAGTCGAGTCGGCGGCGGGATCTTTCCGTGCCGCATTTAAGGAGACGAATCTATTTATGAAATATGTTTATACGTTTGGAGGCAAGAGCGCCGAGGGTAATGCCAAGGACAAGAATCTGCTCGGTGGCAAGGGCGCCAATCTGGCCGAGATGTGTCATCTCAACCTGCCGGTCCCCGCTGGTTTTACCGTGACCACGGCGTGTTGCACCGACTATTTTGATCAGGGCGGGCGGTTCCCCGCAGAGTTGGAATCCCAGGTTCTGGATGCGCTGCGCAAGACCGAAGCCACCATGGGGATGAAATACGGCGACCCCGTGAACCCGTTGCTGGTCTCGTGCCGCTCGGGCGCGCGCAGTTCCATGCCCGGCATGATGGATACCGTCCTGAATGTCGGCCTGTCGAGCACCACCATCCCGGCCATGATCGCCAAGACGCAGAATCCCCGTTTCGTGTGGGACAGCTACCGCCGCCTGATCATGATGTACGCTGATGTCGTGATGGAGAAGGCCGAAGGACGCGACCCCGCCAAGGGCGTGGGCATCCGCAAGCTCCTCGATACCGCCCTCGACGAGTACAAGCACGTCAAGAAGTGCACCAGCGACACCGAGCTGACCGCTGCCAATCTCCAGGAACTGGCCGAAAGCTTCAAGCGTCGCGTCCAGGAGGAACTGGGTGTCCCCTTCCCCGATGACCCGATGAAGCAGCTCTGGGGCGGCATCGGCGCCGTGTTCAAGAGCTGGAACGGCAAGAAAGCCGTCTCGTACCGCCGTATCGAGGGTATTCCCGACGCCTGGGGCACCGCGGTGAACGTGCAGGCCATGGTGTTCGGCAACATGGGCGATACCTCCGCCACGGGCGTGGCCTTCACCCGCAACCCGGCCACCGGCGAAAACACCTTCTACGGCGAATGGCTGATCAACGCGCAGGGCGAGGACGTGGTGGCTGGCATCCGCACCCCCAATCCGCTCAACAACGACACCAAGAATGCGCAGAACGACCACCTGCAGTCGCTTCAGGAGCTGATGCCCGACACTTACAAGCAGCTCTGCGGCATCCGCGCCGTGCTCGAGAAGAACTATGCCGACATGCTCGACATCGAGTTCACGATTCAGGAGGGGACGCTCTACATGCTCCAATGCCGCGTGGGCAAGCGGACCGGTACGGCCGCGCTGAACATGGCGATGGACATGCTGCAGGAGAAGATCATCGACGAAAAGCAGGCGGTCCTGCGCGTGGAGCCGGCGCAGTTGGACGAGCTGCTCCACCCGATCCTCGACCCGAAGATTGAAAAGGGACTCACCCCGTTCGTCAAGGGCCTCCCCGCCGGTCCGGGCGCGGCGGCTGGCGTGATCGTCTTCACCGCCGAAGCGGCGGTGGCCTCCTTCCGTGCCAACCGTCCGTGCATCCTCGTTCGCGAGGAGACCAACCCCGAAGACGTCGAGGGGATGCGCGCGGCTGAGGGCATCCTGACCGCCCGCGGCGGCATGACCTCCCATGCGGCGCTCGTCGCCCGCGGCTGGGGCAAGTGCTGCGTCGTCGGCGCTGGCGAATTGCACATCTCCCTGGAAAACCAGACCGTCCGGGCTGGAAACACGGTCTTGAAGGCTGGCGATCTGATCACGCTGAACGGCACCAAGGGCCACGCCTATGTCGGACAGCAGCCGATGATTGCCGCAACGGAAAACCCGCGCTTCCAAAGCTTCATGGCGCTGGTCGACAAATTCCGCACCATGGGTGTGCGGACCAATGCTGACACGCCCTCCGACGCCGCGCTCGCACGCACGTTCGGAGCCGAGGGCATCGGCCTCTTCCGGACCGAGCACATGTTCTACGGCAAGGATTCTGCCGAGCCGCTCTTCCTGCTGCGCAAGATGATCCTCTCCGGGTCCACCGCCGAACGCAAGGCGGTCCTCGCGCAGCTCTTCCCGTTTATGAAGAGCGACATCAAGGCGACGCTGCTGGCCATGGACGGCCTGCCCGTGACCTTCCGCCTGCTGGACCCGCCGCTGCATGAGTTCATCCCCCATTCGCAGGGCAACCGGGAGGAATTGGCCAAGGCGCTCGGCATCGACATCAAGGAGATTGAAAAGCGCGGCGAGGCGCTCAAGGAATCCAATCCGATGATGGGCCACCGCGGCGTCCGCCTGGGCGTGACGTATCCCGAGATCTCCGAGACGCAGATCCGCGCGATCTTCGAATCGGCCGCCGAGCTGATCGCCGCCGGCAAGACCCCCCATCCCGAGATCATGATCCCCGTGACGTGCGATGTGCGCGAACTGGAGTTCACCAAGAAGATCATTGATGCGGTCTATGCTGATGTGCTGACTCGCACCGGGCTGAAATCAATCACGTACCATCTGGGCACGATGATCGAGATCCCGCGGGCCGCCCTGTTGGCCGACAAGATGGCCAGCATCGCCGAGTTCTTCAGCTTCGGCACCAACGATCTCACGCAGATGACCTTCGGCTTCAGCCGCGACGACACTGGCGGGTTCATGAACGATTACCTGCAGAAACGGATTCTCGATGCCGACCCCTTCCAGACGATCGACCAGTCGGGCGTGGGGATGTTGATCGAGATCGCCGCCCAGAAGGGGCGCCAGGTCCGGCCGAACATCAAGATCGGCATCTGCGGCGAACAGGGCGGCGACCCCGCTTCGGTCGAATTCTGCTATCGCCAGGGCATGACCTACGTGAGCTGCTCCCCCTACCGCGTCCCCATCGCCCGCGTCGCCGCCGCCCAGGCCGCGATCCGGCATGGAAAGAAATGATCCCGGAGGCGCCTGCAAAACCGCCACGGCGGTTTTGCAGGTGC
>JBIJDW010000250.1:0-5129 GCA_044343885.1 Kiritimatiellia bacterium | reverse complement strand
GTGCGGCGGCCTGACTGCGCTCTACAATGTCGGCACGCTCCGTTCGGAGCGCGGGCGCGGTTTGGGCCGCGCGCTGCTGCAGATGGGGTTGGCGGAAGAAGCGCGGCGCGGCGCGACACGCTTCTTCCTGCTCACCGAGCGGGACAAGCCGCTGGAGGCGTTTTACAGCCGGTTCGGCTTTCGCACCGTCACCACGGGCGGTTATTACCGGAAGG
The DNA here is from genome assembly GCA_044343885.1 of Kiritimatiellia bacterium. Taxonomy (GTDB): domain Bacteria; phylum Verrucomicrobiota; class Kiritimatiellia; order RFP12; family JAAYNR01; genus VGWG01. The sequence continues at coordinate 4,914 of JBIJDW010000250.1, read as the reverse complement.
GTTAGCCGCGAATCTTGTTTTCCTTGCGGCGCTTCTCGATGATCGTCTCCGTCAGCTCGTAGGGCACCGCCTCGTAGCGTTCAAACGTCATCACAAACGAACCACGCCCCTGCGTGAGCGTGCGAATCGTGTTGGAATAGCCGAACATCTCGCCCAGCGGCACCGTGCCGTTGACCAGTTTCGCGCCACCCTTGTCCTCCATGCCCTCGACACGTCCGCGACGCTGGCAGAGCGACCCCGTGGCCGCGCCCATGTAATCTTCGGGAACCGTCACTTCGACCGCCATGACCGGTTCGAGCAGCTCCGGCGCACCCTTCATGAAAGCCTGACGGAAGCAAACGCGGGCCGCCTCGATGAACGCGAATTCGTTCGAGTCCACCTCGTGATAGGAGCCGTCGTTGACGATCACCTGCACGTCGACCACGGGATAACCCGCGTAAGGTCCTGACTCCAGAGCCTTGATGACGCCCTTCTCCACAGCGGGGATGTACTCGGTCGGAATCGTGCCACCCTTGACCTCGTTGACAAACGAGAACCCCGTGCCGGCAGGCTGCGGGATGAGCTTGAGGCAGACATGGGCGTACTGACCGCGGCCACCCGACTGTTTGACGTGCTTGTATTCGCCATCGACCGCCTGGGTGATCGTCTCGCGGAAGGCGACCTCGGGACGGCCGACCTCGCAGGCCACGTTGAATTCACGGCGCAGGCGGTCAACAATGATTTCGAGGTGCAGCTCGCCCATTCCGGAGATGACAGTCTCGCCCGTCTCGCGGTCGTACTTCACAAAAAAGGTCGGGTCTTCCTCGGCCAGCGTATGCAGCGACACGCCCAGTTTGTCGTTGTCGTTCCGCGTCCCCGGCCGGATGGCGATCGAAATCACCGGCGCCGGGAACTCGATGTTCTCCAAAATGATCGGGTGTGCGCGATCACACAGCGTGTCGCCGGTGCGCGTCTTGCCGAGGCCGACTACGGCGACAATTTCGCCCGCGTTCGCCTCCTCGATCGCCTCCTGCCGGTTGGCATGCATGCGCAACAGACGGCCGACGCGCACATCCAAATCCTGCGAGCTGTTCTTGAGCGTGTCGCCGATCCGCAGCGTTCCCGAATAAATGCGGATGAAGATGATTCGGCCCATGTGCTTGTCGGACATCACCTTGAAGGCGAGGGCGGAGAACGGCTCCTTGTCGTCGGGCAGGCGCACCTTCGTCTCATCATCGTTGGCATGGACGGCGCCGACATCCAGCGGCGAGGGGAGAAAATCACACACGGCATCCAGCAGCAACTGCACGCCCTTGTTTTTAAAAGCCGTTCCGCAATAGACCGGGACGATCGCGCGGGACACCGTTCCCTTGCGCAATCCGGCCAGGATGTCATCCATGGGGAGATCGCCGTCAGCGAAATACTTCTCCATCAGGGCATCATCCTGCTCGGCGGCCTTTTCAACGATATTCTTGCGCCATTTCTGGCACTCCTCCAAGAGTTCAGCCGGAATTTCCGCGTAGCTAATCTTCACGCCCTTGGACGCCTCGTCAAAGATGCACCGCCGCATGTTCAGAAGATCGATGACGCCCTCGAACTCATCGCCCTGCCCGACGGGATAGACCATCGGCACGGGGTTGCCGCCCAATTCGCTGCGGATTTCATCGATCACTTCGAAATAATTGGCACCAACACGATCCATCTTGTTGATGAAGCAGAGCTTGGGCACTTCGTACTTCTCGGACTGCCGCCACACCTGTTCGCTCTGCGGCTGGACGCCGCCCACCGCGCAAAACAGCGCGACCGCGCCGTCGAGCACGCGCAACGACCGTTCAACCTCGGCCGTGAAATCGACATGGCCCGGGGTGTCGATCAAACTGATCTGATGGTCGCGCCAACTGACGACCGTCGCCGCCGACGTGATCGTGATGCCGCGCTCCTGTTCCTGCACCATGTAATCCATGGTGGCGGCGCCGTCATGAACTTCGCCCATCTTGTAGTTCTTGCCGGAATAAAACAGGATGCGTTCGCTGCAGGTTGTTTTGCCGGCGTCGATGTGAGCCATGATGCCGATGTTACGTACGTGAGTCAATGGGGTGCTGCGCGCCATAGAGGAGTCTCCTTAAAAAAATGAGCAATAAGTATAAAGCAGATTCCGATTGGCTGCAATACCTGATTTTGAGAATTTGCCTGTTCAGCCGAGTTATTCGGCAAAGCGGATGCGGCCCCACGTCTCAATGCTGTGGTGGTACCAGTTGTCATAGGTGGGCGACCAGTTCACATAACGGTTGGCCGATCCGCCGTTCTGGGTGACAAGCTGGATGCGCCACACGTCGCCCGCTTTCGGTTTTTTCTGCCCGTTGGGCAGCATCAGCGAGGTGTACGGCAGGCGGATCTCCACCGTCCAGCCGGTGTCTTTCTGGTTGTCGTTCACCGTCCCCTGAATCTGGACGGCCGTCTCGTAGGCGGGCAGATTATACTCCCGCATGAACATGATCTTGTACGGCGGCAGCCGCTGATACAGCGGGGTGTCCTTGGCCGGGCGCAGGATGAACAGATCGGTGAAACCATTCAACGGGTTCACATGGAATTCAAAGAAATTGTGGTTGTCATTGTTGACGTCGAGAAAAACCTCGACCAGATCGTTCGTCACATCTAGGCTCACGTCGTCACGCCCGGCGCCCGCCGCGCGGACATCGTCATCGGTGACCTCAAACGCCACGTAGACATTCGTGTCATCCCATGTGATGCGTCCCAAACCTGCGGGCGTCTCCAGCGTCTTCCCGTTCTTGTTGTGGATCACGGCGACCGGGAGTTTCTCGGCGGCCTGCCACGCCTGATCATCCAGCTTGCCGTCCATGATGATCGGACCGGCCGCCTTCTGGATCGTCGCTTCCTTTGCCGGCATCCGCTCCCCGGCGTCGGCCATCGCACACCCTGCGGCGCAAAGCCCGCACACCAGCGCCGAAACAACCTCCCTGCGAGAAAGACGTGTCTGAGACCATTGAATACGCATAACCACTCCTGTCATTTTGACTGTTCGCCCGGGCAACCTGACCCGCGCGACGATCACGCATAGAGGATACCGCATACCCGAGGCCCCGCGCAAGGCTGATGTGGTGAGTAATCGGTTAGCAGGTTCACAACCGTTTCGTGGAGAACGCGCGGCCAGAAGGTGATTTCAGATAGCGCTCGAACGCAAGCGCTTGTTCGCGGTCTGTGAAGGCGACCGCCGTCTTGATGCGCCAGGGGCGAGCGAAGGCTGGTCGGGGCGGGGGGATTTGAACCCCCGACTTTCAGCGCCCAAGGCTGACGCGCTACCAGGCTGCGCTACACCCCGACAGGGCAGGCTGCGCGTAACGCCGCCTGCGTGAAAACGGGAGTATGATAACAGAGACACCGGGCGATGGGAATCGAAAAGGGAGACGGATCGATTGCTCGTTGCCTTTTCGGCTCCAAACGGCTATGCTACGGACCTTATGACGGTAGAGCAATTCCACGAGGGCCTGCGGCGAGACGGGCGGTACGAGACACCCGCAGCGGATCGGCCGGCGGTGCCGATGCGGGCCGGGTGCCGCGCGACGTTGCGATTTTCGTGGTACTCGGTCGAAACGATCCTGGCGGCGGCGCGGTTGAATCGGCGTGGGCTTTTTGACACGGCGGGCTGGGCGAGCGTAGTGTTCGCCACCTGGCGCAAAGCGGAGCGGATGGGGGCGGTGATCACGGTTGAGGGGTTCGATGCCCTGCGCGACGTCCGTGGGCCGGTCGTGTATGCGGCTAACCACATGAGCATGCTGGAGACACTCATCCTACCGGCGGTGCTGCTGGCCCATTCCCCACTGTCGATCGTCTTGAAACAGAGCCTCCTGTCTTATCCGATCTTTGGCGCCCCGTTGCAGCGCATCCGACCGATCACCGTCACCCGCACGAGCGCCCGCGAAGACCTGCGCGCCGTGTTGGATACCGGGCGGCAGCGGCTGGAGGCCGGGCGCTCGGTGCTGCTGTTTCCGCAGGCGACCCGCCGGGCGGTCTTCGATGCCGAGCAGTTCAATTCGATGGGGGACAAACTGGCGCGTGCGGCGGGCGTGCCGCTCGTGCCGGTGGCGCTCAAAACCGATTTTCAGGAAATCGGTCGGGTGCTCAAGGATTTTGGACGGGTCGATCCCGCGCGCCCGATCCGATTTGCACTGGGGCCTGCTTTGTCGGACACCCCAGCGAAAGGGGAGCGCCACCGCCGCTGCGTGACGTTTATTGAGGAGCGGCTGCGGACGTGGGGCTTGCCCATGGTCGCGAAAAAGGGGGGATAATGATACCTGATCTTCAAGCCAGCCTGTTGTGCGACGATGTACGCCAAGAGCGGAACGGCAAATTCATCCTGATCGGCATTTTTGAAGGACTGGTGGTGGCCCAACTGCCGGCCGCCTTCTACCGCATCTGCCTGGTCAACCGCTGGTGCTGCGGCGAAGGGACGTTCACCCAACGCTCGCGGATCATCGCGCCCGACGGACAGACGGTCGTGTGCGAAGGGCAGCAGGTGCCGATCACGCTTTCTGGGCAGGAACAGAACGCCACCAGCGTGGAGGTGTTCGTCAACCTGCGGCTGGCGGCCGAAGGAACCCACTGGGTCGAGGTGCTGCTCGATCAGCAGCTCCGCATGCGCTACCCGCTCCATGTCCGCCTCGTCCCGCCCAAGCCGCCCGCTCAAGAGCGGGAATAAAGCCCGGAGGTCCATCGATGTCAGGACAGGGCAAACGCATCTAAAATCCTGCCCTTGCTGCTAAAGAACACTTCTCGCAAAAACCGCAAAAGATCGGGATAGGGACGCCCCTTTCGGAGCGCCCCTCCCACACCACTAATCGTACGGATCGCGTAATTAGCGGTTCGGCTGCTTACTGACAGAATGAACCGAGGAGGATGACACCCGCCGAGCGGGTG
>JBIJDW010000249.1:0-5137 GCA_044343885.1 Kiritimatiellia bacterium | reverse complement strand
CAGCGCAACTGCGAACGTCGCGCGCTGGATCCCTTGAACGAGGAACTCATCTACGTCATTCGCGAAATTCAGCTTGGCGCGCCGCGCCGCGTCGCCTTGCGCAACCTCTCCACTCGTGTCGGGCTCAATGACCTCCGATCCGTCACGTACGCCCTTATCCAGGCCGACGAGCTGGGTGTCAGCATCGGTGCCATCCTCCGCATCCAGTCGGACCAGATGCGCCAGCGGCGGTTCGAGCGGGCCGAACGCCTCGCCAACGAAGCCCCCGTCAAAATGCTCGGCCCGCTGATGCTGTTTATCTTTCCCGCTGTTTTCATCATCTTGCTCGGCCCCACCCTCACGCAGGTCAGCGGGCAGCTTTTCTGACATCCGCAACACCGCTTTGACGCCATGACAAAACATCAGACATTCATGCTGACCATTGAAGCGGGGCCTTGCAAGGCCGGAGAAACCTTCGTGCTGACTCCGGGGCGCGCGCAAACGCTCGGCCGCGCATCCGACAACCCCATCGCCATTTCCGACCCCCTTCTCTCCCGCAACCACTGCCGCTTCGAACGGATCGGCGACGCATTGTGGGTGATCGACCTCGACAGCGCCAACCAGACGTTGGTCAATGGTCTGCCGGTTGCGCGCAAGCAGATTCTACCGGGCGACATCGTCACGGTCGGCGACACCCGCCTGCGCGTCACGGCGGCGGAGGCCGCCGCCGCGCCGATCACAGCCATTGCCACGCCGATCATTGATCTGGGCCTGAACGCCGATTCCTCCGGTGCTGCGGCGCGCCACAACCTCCGGCCGATCCTCTATACCGTCGCCGCGATCGTCGTCCTGCTCCTCGGAGCCACCCTGATCATGAAATCCCCAGACTCCAGCGCCGGGCCAACCAACCTCCCTCCTCCCCCACCACGGGATGAGACCCTGCAAATCATCTACGAGAAGGTTGAGGCGACCTCCGAGTCTATCTTCCGCTACGAGTTCACCCTCTCGCCTGAACGCGTCCTCGCCGTCCGCATCGACGATCTTTCGCAAAACCGTTCCATCCGGAAAGAGAAGACGATCGCTCCGGGTCTGATCCGTGACTGGGTGCGCACCATTGAGTCGAGCGGATTTTTGTCCCTCGACCCCGCCTATCTCGCAGCCAGCATCACCCGGGGCGCGATCGAGTCGCGAGATCTGACCGTCATCATCGGCCGCCGCGTTCACCGCGTGCGGGTTTCCAACCGCAAGGATCCCGATGCGTTTGCGAACCTGCGCGATAAGCTTGAGACGTTCGGACTGAGCGAATTGGGCTTCTGGGCGCTCCAATATTCCGCCGACAAGCTCACGGAACTGGGGCGCGACGCGCTGCTCATCGCGCAGAAGCGGATGAACGAACGGGAGCTGAGTTACGGCAACATCGCCTCCGCTATCAACAGCTTCCGCGAGGCCGAGGTCTGTCTGGAGACCGTCGATCCGAAGCCGGCGTTCTTCCCTGAGATTCTCAGCGGCAAGGAGGATGCCATCGCCGAGCTTACCCGCCGCCACAAGGAGTACCGTTTTCTGGCCGACCGCGCCATCAATCTCAAAAACTGGGAAACCGCCCGCGCCCAGCTTCGCGTTATCTGCGAGCTCATTCCTGACCGGTCGGACGACCGTCACCGTGAGGCATCCAGCAAGCTTCTCGACGTCGAGAAGCGCCTGCAGGCGAATCGCAAGAACCGGTGAGAGGAAGGCTGACAGACTATGCGTTTGAAAAAACAGACATCCGTTGTGGGAGGCGCCACGACGGGGAGATTGCCCATGAACGATCACGCGCATCGCAAGCCTTTCGGTCTGGCCGTCCTCTGCGTCATGACCGCCCTGCTGGCCATGGCCGGCAAGCGCGCCGAGTCGGCGGCCACGCCCGCCGCCGAATTGCAGATTGTCTCCGTTCCCGCTGGTGCCCGGGTGCTCATCAATCGCGTGGAGCGTGGCACCACCCCGACGACCATCACAGCCCTTCCTCCGGGCGAGCACTTGGTGACCCTGATCACGCGAGGCTATCGCGACCACCATGAAACGGCCGTGCTGGGCGCTAATGCCCGCCGCATGCTCGATATCACGCTCGAGCCGCTCTCCGCCATGCTCATCGCGCAGAGCACGCCGCGCGGCGCGACCGTTACCGCTGGCGGGGTTGATCTGGGTGTGACCCCGATCCTGATCAACTCCCTGTTGCCGGGCACGCACCGCCTCCGCTTCAGCCTGCCGGGTTTTCAGCCATCCGAGCGGGAGGTTGTCCTGTCGGAGCGCACGCCCGTGAAGGTCGCCGTCGAACTGCTTTCCGACTCCGCCACACTCTCCATCGTGACCGAACCGCCGGGCGCGACGGTCGCAATCAACGGCATCCCGCGCGGCACGGCACCCTGCGTTGTTGATCGGATTCCCGATGGCGAAGCCACGGTCGACGTTCGAGCCGACGGTTTTGTCGATATCAGCCAGCCCGTCAAACTCGCCGCAGGAGAGACGCAGACCCTGAAGATCACCCTCTCGCCCAAACCCGCCCGGCTGGTCGTGACCTCCCGGCCGTCTGGCGCCCGCGTTTACGTCAATAACGAACGGCGCGGTGACACCCCCCTCACACTCGCCGATCTTCCGCCCGGGGCCTACCGCGTCCGTGTCGAACAGGACGGCTACGACCCCCTCGCCCGCACGCTTGACCTCGTCCGCGCCGGGGACTCGATCGAAGAATTCGGCCTCAAGTCCAATACCGGACTGATTCAACTGACCACCACGCCCGCCGATGTCGAGATCTTTGTGGCTGGCAAGACCATGGGCAAGACCGTCGCGGGTAAGGAAGAAACCACCAATCTGTCCAATCCCCTGCTCATCGGGGGACTGCCCGTCGGCACCCATGCGCTCAAGCTCGTCCGCAAAGGATGGGCCGAGAAAACCATCGAGGTCACCGTGCAACGCGGTGAGACGGTGACTCGCCACGTCGCGCTGGATCGCCTCTTCATCCCCGACTACGAGGTGATCACCGTCGCGGGGAACGTTCATCAGGGCGTTTTCTACGCCATCACCGAGCTGGGCGTGCGGATGGAAACCGCACCCGGTGTGATGACCGATATCCCGCTCAAAGACATCCGCAAGCGCCGCAGCCTCCGGGAGGACGCCCCGAAAGAGTGAAGTCCCCCTCTGAGGCTCTTGCATAACCCCTCGTGGCACGGGCCTCTTGCCCATGAATCACGGGCAAGAGGCCCGTGCCACTTTGGATGCCCAGGTTTTTGCAAGAGCCTCCACTATCAAAACCGCCTGACCGGACGGTGGCAGTAGGGCGTCGTCCCCTTCTGCAAATAATAGTCCTGATGCTCGGTCTCGGCGGGCCAGAACCGGGCGGCGGGCCGGATTTCGGTGACGACCGCAAAACCGTTTCCTCTCAGCCGTGCGACGAGCGCCTCGGCGGTTTTTTTCTGGGCCTCATCCCGGTAGAACACCACCGATCGGTACTGCTCGCCGATGTCAGGCCCCTGCCGGTCGCGCTGCGTCGGGTCGTGGATTTCAAAGAAGAGCCGTGCCAGCGCCTCGTAATCGGTCTGGCGAGGATCATAGCAGACTTCGACCGCCTCGATGTGGCCCGTACCGCCCGCGCAGACCTGTTGATAGGTGGGATTCTCAACGGTCCCGCCCGTGTAGCCGCTGACCACGCGAATGACGCCTGTGGTCTGCTGAAGATAATACTCGACGCCCCAGAAGCAGCCGCCCGCAAACACCGCCCGCGAAAAACCGGCGGTGTCGAGCGCCGCGTCGCCGACAAAGGCCATGGACAGCGAATTGACGCAATGACGCGTGTTACGCGGTGTGAGGCGTTCGCCGGTGAAGACGTGACCGAGATGACCGCCGCAGACGGCGCAGAGGATCTCGGTGCGCCGGCCATCCGCATCGGGGACCCGCCTCACCGCGCCCGGAACCTCGGCGTCAAACGCCGGCCAGCCGCACCCCGCGTCAAATTTGTCCGAGGAGCGGTAAAGCGCCGCGCCGCACCGGCGGCACGTATAGACGCCCGCCGCGTCATGGGTGTCAAACGCGCCGGAAAACGGCCGCTCCGTTTCCTTGCCGACGATCACGCGCGTCTCCTCGGCCGTCAAATCTCTCCATTCGGTTTTCATAAGTCCCTCTCCTTCTGATGAGCCCACCACCGCTAGCCACGCCGCCGCGCCGCACACGATCATCCGCGTGAACTGTTTGCGCATAAATCACTTCTCCGACCCGATCCCGTCCGCAACCAACAGAGGCGCTTGCAAAACAGGCTTTTGCAAGTGCCTCATTAGGATAAACCAGAATCGGAGGGTTGGCAATAGTTCTTACCCGATTAGCAATTCTAATTATGGCACATCTGTACAGTCGAAATCGAAATCGCTATCGCTATCGGGGTCGAATTCCTTGCTTTCTCGTCGATTTCGGTCCCGATCCCGATTTGGATACCGATAGCGGCTGTCATAATTAGAATTGCTGTTACCCGATACTAACCGTTTGCACTCGCGGCAACAATCCGGTAAACTCCTCCCCATTGTTTTCTCTCAACGATTACTAACCAGCCCCGGAGATGTGTCCACCGTGTCTACACAATCATCCCAGCCGGCAAACGAACCTCTTTGGACAATCCGCACTGAGAAGGGCGCGCTCTTCGGTCCGGCCGCACGTGAAACCCTGCGGGGCTGGGCGCACGATGGCCGAATCGCTCCGACCAGCGAAGCCTCGCAAAATGGAACGGACTGGGTGCCCGTCGCCACACTCGGACTCGAGATGGACTGGATTGCCGAGATTGCCCCCGCCACGTTCTATGGGCCGATCCATCGCTATGCCCTGAACGAGTTGCTCCGGGATGGATCGCTCAAGGCCACCGCTGCAACCTTCCGACGCGAGCAGACCGACGCTCCTGTCCCCGCGCACCAGCAGGCCGATCTACTCGCCGCCGTTGCCGCACGCCGTGATGCGCTCGCCCGCGCGGAGGCCTCCGACCAGCGCGCGGCAACCCTCCAGAGCGCGCTGAATCAGGCGCAGTCCGACCTCAAGGCGCGCGACCACGAATTCGATGCCGAACGCCAGGAGCTGAAAGCCGTGCAGAATCGCCTGCAGGCCGAAGGTATCAAGAAAGAGGGCCGAATCGCCGCCTTGGAAT
>JBIJDW010000248.1:0-5152 GCA_044343885.1 Kiritimatiellia bacterium | reverse complement strand
AAAAGCCCGTCCGACTGGTTGGAGGCCGATCGGCTGCGCTTTAGTGTCGTCTGGCCGGAAGGCGGTCCGACGAACGTCCAGGCGCTGGTCTGGCTGATCGACCGAGACGACCGCTGGTATCAGTTCCTTGTCGACACCAACATCGCGCCCGGGACCGGTTCCTATGAAATTCCGCTGACTCCGGGTGAACCGGGTTGGCAAGGCGTGGGCCATGCCGCGCCGTGGCATTTCCGCACCCGGCTCAATCCCAAGCAGGCGGGTGTGCGATTTTTCGGAAACGAGGCCTTCACGGGAAGCTGCGTTCTCGTGTCGGCAGATCTGGTTTCTTCTGAAACCACTCCCGGAGCGCCTGTAATCACCAATCTGCGTCCAAACGCGCGCGCAGTCCCCCGCCGCGGCCTTTTCGAGTTGCGGTTCGACCTTCCCGACCGCTATGCCGACCCGTTTGACCCCGACGTGGTTGATGTGACGGCGGACGTTGCCGCGCCGGACGGAGCGATTACCCGTGTGACCGGATTCTACTATCAGGACCATTACCGCACCATTAATTCCGTGGAGGAACGCATCGAGCCCCAGGGCCGCCCGGAATGGCGGGTGCGCTATGCCCCGGCCACGGCCGGGGTACATACGGTCACTCTCCGCGTGCGCGACCGCTGGGGTGAGAATACCGCCGCCCCGATCCCCTTCACCGTTCGTGACACCGCAACCCCGTTTTCATTCATCCGCGTCTCGGCCGCCGATCCCCGCTATTTCGAAACTGAAGACGGCGCGTTCTTCTATCCAATCGGGCACAATATCCGCTCGCCTTTCGACACCCGCATGGATGACCAGTTTCCCTGGCGCTTCCGCCATCCGACCGGATCATCGGCTTACAACCACTATTTTGCCGACATGCACAAGGCGGGCGAGAACTTTGCCGAGATCTGGATGAGTGCCTGGTCGCTCGGGATCGAATGGAGTCCGGTCATACGGGGCTACCACGGTGCGGGCGATTACCGGCTGGACAACGCCTGGGATCTGGACCACGTGCTCGAATGGGCGCGGGCGTCCGGCATCCGAGTCAATCTGGTGCTCAACAATCACGGGCGTGTCAGCGCCTGGTGCGACCCCGAATGGCAGGATCACCCCTACAACGCGAGCCGCGGGGGCTGGTGCAAGGATGTCATGGAGTATTTCACGCACGAACGCTCTATTGCCATGACCCAGCGGCTCCACCGCTATCTCGTCGCCCGCTGGGGTTGGGACTCCACCGTCTTCACGTGGGAGCTGTTCAGTGAATTGGACCTCGCGGGGCCCAGTGCCAAGCAACGCGGATGCGGCGATCCCCGCGTCATTGCCTGGCACCGTGTGATGGCCGACCACCTCCGCGCCATCGACCCCAACCATCGCCTCGTCGCCACCCATGTTTCGGGTGACTACACGATTCAGAACCCGGAACTCTGCAAACTGCCCCCGCTTGACCACTGCGCGGTCGATGCCTATCACAACGGCCCGCCCCATCAGATTGTGAATCTCATGACCGAAACCGCCAAGTTCAACAATCCTTTTGGCAAGCCGGTTTTGATTACGGAGTTCGGCGGGTCCCCCATGGCCGCAGGAGCCGAACACCTGCGTCAAGAGCACCACGCCGCGCTGTGGTCTGCGACCGCCTCGCCCATCGCCGGAACGCCCCTCTTCTGGTGGTGGCATGTGATCGACGAACTGGATCTCTATCCGGTCTATTCCGCCGTCCAGCGCTTCATGAAGGATGTGGACAAGCGGGACCCCCGGATGGTGCTGGTCCAACCAACCCTCAAAGCCGAAGACACTCCCGGCAATCCGCCACAGCCGACGGTGGAGGCCGTCTGCTCGGCCTCACCCACTCAGGCCATCGGCTGGATTTTCACCCGCGCCGGCTTTAGCGGCGTGCGCGAGAGCGGCGGCGCGCCGCTGAAGCTGGACATCACCAACCTGGCCGTTGAACTCGGCGGCTTCACGCCCGATCAGGTCTACCGCATCGAAATCGCGGACACCGCTTCGGGACAAACCGTCAAGCGATTCGACCTGCGCGCAACCGGCGGCACGCTGATCTTTCAATTGCCGCCCTTCACCCGCGACTGCGCCTTCAAGATCCGCCAACGCTGATCCCGTATGGAGCCGACGCCCAGCCATCCACTCACGGATACCACTCGCGGCTCCCCGTCCGAGCGGAAGGTGGCGTTATTCCGTTCGCTGTTCAGAGGCCGTGAGGATGTCTTCCCGCGCCGGTTTGAGAGCGCGCGGACGGGACGATCGGGCTACCAGCCGGTATGCGCCAACGAATGGCGGCGCGGGCTGTGTAACAAAAAAGCCGTTCCGTGCGCCCGCTGCCCGAACCGCCAGTTCGTTCCCGTCTCCGACCTCATGGTCCAGCACCACCTCATGGGCGCCGATGACCAGGGGCGCCAGTTCGTCATGGGCGTCTACCCGCTGTTGACGGACGAGACCTGTTGGTTTCTGGCCATCGATTTTGACAAGGCGGCGTGGCAGGATGATGTCACGGCCGTGCTGCGGGTCAGCCGCGACCTGAATGCGCCGTTCGTCCTGGAGCGTTCCCGATCCGGAAATGGTGGACACCTCTGGCTCTTTTTTTTCGAGCCGGTTCCGGCGCGGCTGGCGCGCGAACTGGGTTCATCGATGCTCACCGCCGCAGCGGAGCGCCATGCGCATCCGGGCCTTGATTCATATGATCGCCTGTTTCCAAACCAGGACACGATGCCTCAGGGTGGGTTTGGAAATCTCATCGCGCTCCCGCTCCAGAAACACGCGCGGGCGCAGGGCAACACCCTGTTTCTCGACGACTCATTCGCCCCGCATGCCGATCCATGGGCGTTTCTGGCTCAGACACGCCGCCTGTCGGCACAGGAGGCGGAGGCCGTGGTCGCGCAAGCCCGCGGACGGGACGGCGTGCTGGGCGTTCGCTTTCCCGCATCCGAAGAGGATGACCGGCCCGCTCCGCTGATATCCGTCCGACCACCGCGCCCCCTGTCTGGAAATCAGCCGACCTCGATCACCGCCCGGTTGAGTGATCGCCTCTATGTTGAGCGGAACACGCTGCCGGCTGCCCTGCTGAACCGGATCACGCGGCTGGCCGCCTTCCAGAACCCCTCCTTCTACTCGGCGCAAGCGATGCGGATGAACACGTTCGGCATCCCGCGCATCATCTCCTGCGCCGAGATCGTTGCGGATCACGTCGTCCTGCCCCGTGGCTGTCGGGACGAACTGGAGGCCTTGCTTCACTCGTCCGGCATCGGGCTGATTCTACAAGACGAACGCTGTCCCGGTGAGCGGTTGGATGTGGCGTTTGTCGGCACGTTGCGGCCGGAGCAGCGCGCGGCGGCACAGGCGATGCTCGCCCACGACACCGGCGTGCTCGCCGCAACGACGGCATTCGGCAAGACGGTGCTCGCGGCGTGGATGATCGCGCAGCGGGGCGTCAACACGCTGGTTCTGGTCAACAGGCGCCAGCTTCAGGAGCAGTGGGTCGCGCGGCTCTCGACCTTTCTCGACATTCCCGAAAGGATGATCGGCCGATGGGGCGGCGGACGCAAGACGCTGACGGGACGAATTGACGTCGCGTTGTTTCAGAGTCTGGTCAAGGCAGACGGCGCGAACGATTGCATCGCGCGATACGGGCATGTGGTGGTCGATGAGTGCCATGCCGTTTCGGCGGTGGGCTTCGAGTCGGTCGTCCGCCGCGCCCGTGCCCGTTACGTATTGGGGCTATCAGCGACGCCGTATCGCAAAGACGGCCATCATCCGATCATCTTCATGCAGTGCGGCCCGATCCGCTATCGGGTCAGCGCGAAACAGCAGGCGGCGCGCCGGCCGTTCGTCCACTTGGTCAAAGTCCGGCCCACCGCCTTTCAGCCGTCCTTGGAGGCCTCCGAGGAGGCCGCCCCGCGACGACGGTTCCTTCTCTACATGAACGAACTGTGCCTGAATGCCGCGCGCAACGCCAAGCTCTGCGACGAGATCGCCGCAGCCCTTGATGCCGGGCGATCCCCGGTCGTCCTATCGGAACGGGTTGACCATCTCACCGTGCTGGAGGCGGGCCTGAAGCATCGGATCCCCGAATCCACGGCCGTCTTCGTGTTCACGGGCGGGGCCGGCCGGAAGCAACGGGCGCAATTGAAGGCGCGGCTAGAGGCGGTTCCGCGAGAGCAGCCGCGTCTGATCCTGGCGACGGGACGGTATCTGGGTGAAGGCTTTGACGACGCCCGGCTCGACACCCTTTTTCTGGCGACGCCCGTCTCCTGGAAAGGGGTGATCGCGCAGTACGCCGGGCGTCTGCACCGGCTGGACGCCGGCAAGCACGAGGTCCACATCCACGACTACGCCGATCTGAACGTCGGCATGCTGGCCAAGATGTTCGACCGGCGCTGCCGCGGCTACGAAGCGATCGGCTACCACATCCTCCTTCCGGCCAGCGTGGTGGCGGGGTGGCCGCCCGAGGTCGACCTGCCCGTGGACCCCCAGTGGAACGAGACCTACGCCGCCTCGGTGCGGCGGCTGATACGCGACGGCGTGGACATCCCGCTCGCTGATCTATTCGTGTTCGCGGCCAAAACTATCACGGATGAAATGGCGGGCGTCTCACGGGCGAGAAGCGCGGGCGAGGCCTTTCTTTTCCGTCGCCTGGAAACGCTGAAGGAGACCGAAGGACTATTTGCACTAAACCGGTCGCTGTCGATCCCGTTCGGCGACTCCGAGACGATGGAGATCGATCTACTGTGCGAATCATTCAAGGTGGCGGTCGAGGTTGACGGCGCGCAGCATCTGGGCGATCCGGAGGCCTACCGCCGCGACCGGATGAAAGACATTCTGCTGCAAGAGCAGGGCTACAGGGTCCTCCGCTTCCTCGCCGAAGATGTGGTGCAGCGACTGGACCGCGTCCTGGACACCGTGCTGCGGGTCATCGCCCGACGAAAAATCGCATCGACCACACTCCTGACGATGGAACTGTGAAAGAAAGACCCTTCTCTCTTGCAAACACCCCAGAGGGGGGTTTGCAAGAGAGAAGTCAGGAGTCAGAATACAGGAGTCAGAATATGAGAACACGCGGCCCGAGAGAGGGTTCCCATTCTGAATACTGAATTCTGGCTTCTGAATACGGCGCTTGCAGAACCGACGC
>JBIJDW010000460.1:0-5201 GCA_044343885.1 Kiritimatiellia bacterium | reverse complement strand
CGCCAACATCGCCGGCTTCGTCAAGGTCACCGATTCGATGATCGAACAGGGACTCGTGTAAACGATCGGGATTGAGACAGATGAAAAACGCGGTGCCTGCCTGAAACGGCAGGCACCGTTTTTTTTACCGGTCGGGCCATCGGCCTGCGGCCGGATGGGAAACAGGAATGAGACATCATGATCGTCCTCGTCCTCGTCCTCGTTCTCGTTCTCGTCGTCGAATCGTGAAATCGAGGACGAGGACGACGACGAGGACGAGGACGCGCAGCGCCATTCAGGCCCGTTCCCTAACCCTACGCGGGCAAGAAAGCCCCTTTTGTGTCGAGATAGGACTGGCCGAGAGCCGTCTCGACAAAGTCGTGCGACGAAGCGTAGACGACAACGCGTGGGACGAAGAAAGCGACGAAGTGTGGCGTGGCATGGATAGGAGCAACAGGTATGGCAGAGCACTTTGGCCACGAGAGACGGAACGTCTACCAGAAAGGCATGCCGTTCGCGTCCATGCGCAAGACACTGATGGACGACCTGCCCGGGCGGGTTGCGGCATGCTCAGACAACGCTCAAAAGCGGTCAGGGATGACATCTAGCTCCCACACTTCGTCCCACACGTCGTCGCACACTTTGTCGTCTACGCTTCGTCGCACACGTTGTCGGCTCTTCCAGTTCGGGGTTCGGTCGGGCCATCGGCCTGCGGCCGGATGGGAAACAGGAATGAGACATCATGATCGTCCTCGTTCTCGTTCTCGTCCTCGTCGTCGAATTGTGAAAGCGAGGACGAGGACGAGGACGAGGACGACGACGATGAACGCGCCGGCTCAGCCGCCCGACAAAGGCCGGGACTGAATGGCGTTGCCATCCGCCGAAGTAGGCTTTCTGCGGCCATCGGCGACTCTGCGTCAGCCGTCTGCCGCATAACCATTACTTCAGCTTTTGCATAAAGCCTACTTCAAAGGCAAACGATCAGTCGTTGAGAAATAAAATAGCACAGTAAACTGTTGCTGTGCAATGTATTAGAAAAACATCTCCCGATACCATCAAAATCATTGACTGACATCCGATGCTAGCGCTATTCTTAAACCACTGTGACAAATTTTTTTCTGCGAAGAGGCTGTTGAAAGGCTCGTCCCTTGCAGGGTTTCCCAAGGCCCGGACAAATAACGCTGCAGCCATCGCAGACAGTACGGCCGGTGCTTGTCGTCCACCAAATTCCGGCTTTTAAAATACGCGTCAACATCATGCAGATCAACGGTTTGCGTCGAATTCATATCGTTTCTCCCGTGGATTGCGTCTGGCCGTTATGCACCGCTGGGGCGGGTAATTGCGTCATCAAAACAGCCCGTAGCATACTAGAATGAACGTTCTATGTCCACAAAAACCGTCTGGCCGTTATGCACCGCCTAGCCGTGCATAACGTCAAAACGTCGAATAGCGCTTTTCTGGCGCAGTTCGCGGTCCAACGGGGCGGAGACATCGTAAGTCATTGGTATTATTAATGTTTTGGGTTTTTGAATCGGGAGCTTGACTTTCTATGGGGCTTCAGGGTACGCTTTCCTCGGTAGGCATCGTACGTCGTTTCACCCTTCGGACCGGTGTATTGCGTCTGGACGCCTATTTAATGTCGGCTAATAGGGAGAAATGAGATGAGACATATCACACTGTGGGCACTCCTGACGCTGATGTTGGTGGCACTGCCGGCATTCGCGAGATTCAGCCAGTTTGTCTGCATCTCGCCGGACAACGCAGATCCGCAAAATAGGATCCAACCTGTGATCACATTTTCATCATCCACGCAGGATCATGTCACTATCCAGGTTCCAATCATCGAAGGATCGAGGCAATACTGGTTGATTGTCTGCAAGGAACCCTTGATTGCGGAAAAACAGAATTTCCGGAAGATGGTTCAACAAACGGCAGAGAAACGAGAAGATGTAGTACTCGTTGCACCTTTGACTGCGGATCGGGGTGTTCCCACGGAAGCAGGCATCACGACCAACGGCACCAGCATTACCATTCAAATGTCCCTGGAATTGGCTGGCCGAGCATACATATACGTGGACTATCCCCACATAGTCATGGATGGAGGCTACTTCTGGGCCATCGACATCCCCCGTTTCGTAAAACGTCTGCAAACGAAGCCGAACAAAGCGTCGGAGGCTATCGGCGCTAGCGCGCCTCAGCCTCAACGCTGACGTTCGGCAGGAGAGAATATGATACGGAAAATCATGATACTGACGGGCACCCTCGCCACGATCATATCACTTCATGCGTATGCCATAAGGCCGCTGCCGCCAAAAACGCTTGCCGAGAGAATCCGGTTGGCCTCGCACGTTGTCATTGGCGTCGCGAAGGAAATGCACATCATGACAATCACGAATGGAACACCGAGCCGTGTCGAACCACTGCCGGCAGAACTTGACTTGGAGACCGTGGCTGAGTTTGCGATCGAAGTGCAGGAAGTTCTGTTTCCGACGGACTCTAAGCCTGGCGGCATGATCAAGTACCGCTTCGGCGGCGGTTTCTTCGACGTTGAAAGCCTCCGGCGTGACACAGTCGGCAAGACGAACATCTACATTCTTTCCCGATACGAGGACAGAGATGGCCCTTGTTTCGGGACGTCGTACGGATGGTATTTGTGCGAACCACTGGAGTCCAAGGAAGAGATTCGCAAGTTGCTCAAAGCACGGGAAGACGCGGAGCATAAGAGGCCGAACACCCGGTCGGAAGCGACGCGGTAACCCGCGCGCTTCAACCGGCACGTTCTTCCATAAGAAGATAATGAGAAATCGACTCAAATGGTGCATCGATTGGTCCAAACCGACATTTAATGATCGGTTTCTGATGGGCAGTCCATTTCGAGCGACAGAAGACCGGGTTCGGCAAGATATCCATCGCCAGTTGAGCGAGCGTGACGAAACAGATCTTGGTCTCTGGAACAGATACCCACCGGAAGTCCAACTGCTAGCCGAACACTTGACTTCGAGGCTTAAGGCCGACGGCATCTGGCCATCTGCGCTGTTTTTGCCAGACGATCCCGCGGATATACCGTTAGGGTTCAAATTGGGCGAAACCGACAAATGGGACTTCATGCCTGCAAGTGTTACGATTGTTGAGAAGGACATGGGAATCGTGATGGACCTAGCATTTTGGGATGGCCTTTCTGAGATGACATTCGCCCAGGCCATTGAGATGATGATTAAGAAAAAGGCAGAACCAACGGATGCAGCCGCTGCTAGCCTTGGATTGTAGGAGCTATGGACAGTACGTCGCAGCGGCTGATCCGTAACGTTGGCTCAACGAATCCAAAACAGAAAGGAAGAAGGGAATGAAGAGAATAGTCGTGCTGGCCGTTGTAGGGATAGCGTTGTCATTGACGGCGTCTGCCCAGGAGAAGCAGAAGATGGCAAAGGAGGGTTCCACGCAAGTAGGATCCGCTGCGGTTCCTTCGAAAAATGCTATGAACCGTGTCGTATCGTTCAACGGCATTGTTTCCATAAGTCGCCAGAATGGAAAGATCACCCGGTTCCGCATTGGCAACATGGATGAAGACATGAAGACGGGCTACGACATCATTCTTGACGAGAAAGGCAAGGAACTGGCTGAATCAAAGATTATGACCGTCAAGGTGAAAGGGCATGTCGAAGTCAAGAACGGCAAGGAGATGCTCGTCGTCGAGGACTTTGAGAAGTTTACAAACACAAAAGAGACACCAAAGAATGACACGGGAGGCAAGATGACAGAGATACAGAAACAGGTGGACACCGTTCTGGCGAAAGCAGGGAAGAATTTCCTGACGATAGAGACGAAAGGAAAAGATGATGCGGTCCAAGTGGCACGCGAAGAAGCCGCTGGCAAAGTTGTAATTAAGGTTCTGATCAACTACCCGTTTGCCGAGCCGGTGGACAAGGTATTAGCGAAGGTCAATGTCACACCGCCTACTGGATGGAAGGTAGCCGAGTTTGAACAAGGAGCATTTGCGAAATACGACGCCGCAGGAACTGACGCGAAGACCATCGCGGCTTTCGTTGATGCCATTTTTGCGAAGCTGTTCAAGACACAGCCAGATAGCTTCTCGATCGAGAAAATGTAAAGAGAGCCAACAAGGCCACGGAACGCGACTGCTTTCCCGCGCCAGAGCGCGGGAAAGCAGCGGTTCATGGCCGGCGTTGGGCAAAGGAGATACGAATGAAGACTATGATTGCTTTGTTGGTTCTGGTCCTGTCTTCGCCGGTGTTTGGCGACTCAATAACCAATTTCGTAGGCGAGTACAACCTTGATCTGGAACGATCCAAGGGGCTTGGCGATCACCCGAACATTTTGAAGTCCGTTCGACTGATCATTCGGGCAGACAAGAGCATCGGATGGGGGGCAGGAAAATGGAACGAACTCAAGATAGTCAAGGACTTTGACGAGAAGGGTGTAGCCTCTTACATCAACTCTCATGGTTTTGAAGGGAAGACATACGCAACAACAAATTCTGTAAAACTGCATGCTGATGGATATATCGAGATAGGTGACGGGAATTTCTTCAAAGTCAAAAAGGATTCAGCCCAACCACCTTCCGGAGGCGATGCCTCAACCCGCGCGGGCGCGGGTCGAGGAACGCCTCAGAAGTAGCGTTGGCTGACAAAATGAAGAGAACCGCACTACTCTTTCTCGCCATTGCATTGCCCTACTTTGCGGTGGGCTGTCTGCTCGCTGCCATCCGAATCCAACCAGAGGTCTTGCGACTACCATTCTGGTTCCCGCTTGCAGCCATTGTTCATGTTGCTGCCCCCTGGATACTCGCCGGAAACAGCGTGCTGTTCGCCACCGCACTGTTGCTGGTCATCAAAACTGGCAAATACCGCCCAGCCGCACTGGCTGTGATGAGTCTCGGCGCGTTGATCATTCTGCTTGATGTCTTCTGCATTCAGCCGAGGGACACTCTGGAGTACTGTTTCTGGTGTGGAAAAGTGGACGGACCGAAGTACCAATGGCGCCTATGGCGTCCTTTCCTGGCCGTTGACTTCGGCATTCTTCTCGGCTGTCTGGGCTTGCTCGGATATCTCGCCACTGTGATATTGAAGAAGACAGCCATCGGGATAGGGACGCCCCTTTCGGAGCGCCCCTCCCACACCACTAATCGTACGGATCGCGTAATTAGCGGTTCGGCTGCTTACTGACAGAATGAACCGAGGAGGATGACACCCGCCGAGCGGGTG